>JAUYCD010000111.1 GCA_030692375.1 Candidatus Latescibacter sp.
ATTGAAGAATGGCGGGCGCTTCCGGGCCGCTGAGTTTAACGACTGCTATTCCTGCGCGACCCGGGGCTGTAGCAATGGCGGCCATGGTGTCGTTTTCCGGGTAATTTACGGAATGGTCTGGTGTAGCGGTTAATGATAACATGAGGGTAGAATATTGGTTAGATCCTGAAACGAGTTCAGGATGACACGTGTCATGCCGAACTTGTTTCGGCATCTATACATACGATCCACTAATCTTATCTAATGACATATCCGGATTATTTTTTTATGCGGTTTTCCGTACGGTTTTTTGGTAGAATCTGATTATTGCAGGCATTTCCTGCTGCATATAAGAGAAAATGTTGAACATCAGCCAGTATAAGGTGAGTCCCGCGCTGAAATTGGCAAAAAGGATCACCATCATAACAGGCATCATGTACAGCATGGCCTTCTGGTTCGGATCGGTCATGGTAGTCTTCGACTGGAAAAACATGGAGATTCCCATTGCTATCGGAAGAATAAAGTAAGGATCCGGCCGTGAGAGGTCGTCGATCCAGTGAGGAAAGAACATGGCCTGTCTCAGCTCGATCGCCCTGCCGACCACAGGGTATAACGCGAAGAAAACAGGCATCTGCAAAAGGAGCGGCAGGCAGCTCCCGAAGGGATTCACCCCGTTCGCCTTATAAAGCTCCATGGTGGCCTGCTGCACTTTTTGGGGATTATTCTTGTGTTTTTCCTTGAGTCCCTGAATCTGGGGTTGCAGCGCCGCCATTTTCTTCATCGAGTTCATGCTGGATTTGGTAAGCGGATACAGCACTAATTTGATGATTACGGAAAATACAATAAGCACCAGTCCCCAGTTTGTTATAACGGTATGGAGCTTTTTGAAAATCCAGAGAAAGAGTATTGCAATCGGCCGGAGATATTTCCACGATAAATCAAGTGATTGAGCCAGGTCACGGTCATATGCTTTCAGGATTTCGTAGGATTGCGGCCCGATAAACATGTTGACATCGGTGGCGCCGTCTGATACCTTCTTGGTCAAGGTGAAATCATACCATCTGCCGTTGGATGTCAGGGAGTAATCCGCACGAGCCTTCCAGCGTTCACGCTGTCCCGGGATGGCGGCCGCCATGAAGTATTTGTTTTTCACCGAATACCAGTCCAGCTCTCCGGTAAACACATCTTTCCCACCGGAACCTTTCTTCGGTTCGATGTTCTGAATACCTTCTTTGGAATAAATCCGTTTCTGGCTCTGTTTCCCCGAATCGTCGATGACACGGTCGCCCTGGCCCTTGTAGGAAATCTTGCTGTACATGTTCAGCTCATCGGAGATAAACATGCTGAACGGCCAGATGCGGATTTGTCGAAAAACCGGTTCTGTATGGTTAATGGGGCCATGCCATACAAACTGGATTTCAGGATCCTTCCAGGCTCCTCCCAGTATGGTTTTAGCATTTAGTGTATAGCCGTTCGGGGAAAGAGTATATTCACGCTGAATTGTTCTTTCTCCATTCAGTTCGGCGGAGAGAACCAGATGATTTTGGCTGATATTCGAAGGGATAAACTTAATTTCGGCGAAAGCTATAGTATCTTTGCCATCTGTTGCTTTGCCGGCATACCACATTTCCCCGGCGGTTATAAGCTGGGCGTGAACGTTCGGCAGAGGTCCGGGATAGTGTTTCATGACGGCGCTTGTGAGAACCCCTCCCAGAGAGGAAACAACTATTTTGACATCGCCGTTTTCCAGGGTTATATCCTGAGCCGCATTCGGTGTATGTATCTGCTTGATTTGAGCTGCCGCCGTTGTATCCGGTATAGCTTTTTCCCGGGAAGAGACAGGCGGCTGTTCCGGAGGAGCAGGGATTTCAGTATCTTTAATCGCCTGAAGATTCTCGAGATTTTTTACACGGGAACTTTCCGGGGCGGCGGTCTCCATTTTAGGTTTGACAGGCGCAGGATTTCCGAAGCGCTTCTGATAGAAGGGCGATGAAAACAAGAGAATGACCACTGTGGTCAACAGGACAGCATAAAAGAGGTTTTTATCCATAATATCTTAAGGGTAGTCGATTCCGCCTTTTGAAAACGGGTTGCAGCGCAGAATTCTCCAGATCGATTTCGCAGCTCCAAGGAATACTCCGTCTTTCTTAAGAGCCAGTATTGCATAGTGCGAACAGGAAGGAAAGTATCTGCACTGTCCTCCCATGAAGGGTGACAGTATCATTTGGTATACTTTAATTATGCCGATAAAAATTTTTTTCAGCATGGCAAGCCTGGTATAAATTCACAGTCGAGCTGAAAAATAGATCCTGAAACGAGTTCAGGATGACACGTGTCATGCCGAACTTGTTGCCGCTTCGCGGGAACGATGAAACCGTTTCGGCATCTATTTCTATATCATACTCATAAGTTTCTCAATATCGCTTGCAAGTATTTTCTTGTCAAGGGAAGTACAGTCGCCGTTAAAAAAAACGAGATATGCCCCGTCAGGGTATCTCCCGGCGCCTTTTTGCATGATTTCCCTGATGATTCTCTTTACTCTGTTTCTTTCGACCGCACCGCCCTGCCTTTTTGACACCACCGGGGAATAGCGGTAAAAATTCTGGGGGAGATATCGCAGGCTGACAGCGCCCTGACGTATGAACTGCCCGGATTCTCTGATGCGGCCTGCTGTTTTTGTGTCTACGCTGAAATGCATGGATTTATCGGTCGGAAGAGCTCAGGCTCTTTCTCCCCTTTTTCCTTCTCCGGGATAGAACAGCACGGCCGTCCTTTGTGGCCATTCTTGCTCTGAAACCGTGTTTGTTAATCTTTTTACGGTTTGATGGCTGGAATGTTCTTTTCATGGCAATTCCTTTCCTGCATTATACAAAAGCCGATTGTTTTCCGATAGTGATAAAGATTTTAAATATACTATTCTGATTCTTTTATAGCAAGAATTGTTTTGACGGTATTTTAAACGCTCGAACTTTTCGTCTGTTTCACGTGTAATTTTTTATTATAGGGTTATTGTATTGACAAAGGATTTCCGGCAATCTATTATACTGAAATGGTAAGGTTTTTTCGAAAATTCTTTTTAACAGGTATGTTGTTAAGTCAGCTAAAGAGATCATCCGAAAGGTTAATCCCCCCTACCCCCCTTATTAAGGGGGGAAAAGAAAATTGTTCATAGTAATATGTAAACATTTATTTGGATTTGACAGAACCCTCTCCCTGAATTCCCCCCTTAATAAGGGGGGATGCCGAAGGCAGGGGGGATTTTTAAAGACACAGGAGCACTCAAGTCTCTTATTTATTGTATGTTGCTGACTTAACGACATAACCGGATTATATTATACATGATGATATAAAAATTGTGCAAATCCTGTAAGAACAAGGATACATTCAATGCTCACGAAACGGGTAAAAATGGAAAAGGGACACATCGAGTCCCTTTTCAGAAAGAAAAGCACCGCACCACAGGGAATAGGCGGCATGAGCGGCGACTGGGCGAGACTGGTGCTCCTATTCCTGGTGATGGCGGGATTTGTCATTGGTTTCATCCTGCATGCTCATTCCACTAATCCGAATAATGTGCTTCGGGATTCGGTGAATAAAATGTTAAAGCAACCGTTTCAAGCCAGCATCGAAGGTAAGAATTCTCTGGGCGATTCCACCCTGGCAACGTTCCGCTACCGTCAGGCGTATACTCCCGGAAAAGGCATCACCACCTACTCATTTACCGCTGGAAACAGCCGGGAAGCCTCGTTCAACTCCCTCGATGCCTTGAAATTTCTCCTTAATACGTCCATTGTAAAGGAAGAGGAGCGCCAGGACATGTTCGGACACCCGACCCGTCATTTCTATGGTGAATTCCGTAAAACCGGAAGGAATAAGGCTATATATACCTCGTACTTTTTTGAATACTGGGTGGATATGCAGAGTTTGAAAGCAGTACGGCTTTCCGTTTCAACGGTTGAACGTAATGTGTCAGTCGATGCCCAGGGAGATTCCATCGCTGTCGGATCATATCTAAATATCCGCTACTATTAACTTTCTGGCCATAATAATGTCTCCCATCAGTTCCGCGCGGAGTGTAAAGGGGAAGAGATCCCTCTGTATACAGATCGCCGCATCCTCCCGCGGAAGGTAGGATTTGTCACCGCGCAGGAATTTCTGGGCTGTTTCGTGGGCAAGAATCTGGCGCATCGCCTCGATGTGATCGTAGGGTTTCCCGGTAAGAAGGCTTTCGATATAATCCCCGCAGTATTCATCTTCGGGCGCCTTTTCCTTTGAACGGACGCCCATGGCGACAATGCTGACCAAAGCGGGATTTTTCGCTTCAAGATACCGGGCGGTCGCGCGGGCGTTCACAAATGAAGCCAGCAGCACCTCGTCGGCCTGAGCCATGGCTGCGACCGCTCCGGTGACGCCGGAGGTGGTGCGGTGAATGATATTCCTGCCGTTAAAGAATTCCTTCCCCTTTTTCATGATCATCGCTGGGGAATTGGTCAGGTCAAACCCTTCGATGGGAACTTCATCCTTCTCCCCGACAAGGATTTTTTCATCGCCGCGCATGGCCAGACACCGGTCTATGTCTCCCTCCAGGATAATACCGGCCGCCCCGTAATGGAAAAGAAGGGGTTCGCAGGTAAAAGCCCGGAAAACATCGATGATCACCGCTGTCCCGCGCGCAGCGTTTGCTCCCTCCCACAATGAAAGCCTCTGTATCTCCATTGAAGACCTTTTTAAGGCTCGTGAAAAACCCTGTTTATTTGATAGATGCCGAAACAAGTTCGGCATGACACGTGTCATCCTGAACTCGTTGCCGCTTCGCGGGAACGATAAAACCGTTTCAGGATCTAAACACTCAAAATATGCGCAATTATTTATGTCGTCATGTCAATTATAAGGTTTTTCTCAGACCTTCAATCTTCCGGATTCTTCTTTACTTCGTTTTCAGCACCCCCCGGACGAGCCAGTTGCGAATACCCGGAGAATAGGGCAGGGCATCATCGCCCCCGAGAGAATCAAGGCTCACGGTACGGCCGGTAAGCCGCGACACATTTGTTGCGACAAGGGCGCGATGCTCTTCGAGAATGGCCTCATAGGGTCGGGGAACCTTTCGTTCGGCGTAAAAGTCGTGCAGGGCAATAAACATGTAATCGAACAGCTTGGGTCCGGCGGCGAAGACCTGGTTCCCGCCCATGCCGAAAACATTCACATGGTATGTGCCCGGATAGTTGCCGATATGGTTCATCCCCACCATGGGCGGCTGGCCGTCACGGGGCTTGTAGGTCAGCACGCAGAGAGAGCAGCCGAGGGGCTTTTTGTCATCGATCCATTTCCCGATGTCCAGAACATAATCGCCGGTGAAAAATGCGGACTCGATGCCTCCCCCCAGGCCGGCGTGTGCGAAATTGATAACATGGGGAAAATGCCAGGTGAAATGCGGTTCCCCGCAATACGCCTCATAGGCGCGCACCGGGCCTTTTTCTTTGGCGAATTTCTGCATATCCGCAACTTCCGGCTGAAATTCAAGGGAGGAGGCGCTCATAAGGGGAGCGTTATAGGCTCTGGCAAGCCGCACAATCTCTTCGGAGTCGGCGATAGTTGCGGCAAATGGGCGGTTGATGAACACCGGCTTTCCCGCCATAAGCGCCGGACGGGCCAGCTCAAGCACTTTATGGTAATCGGCATGCTCCACATGCACCACATCAGATTCCCTGACAAGCTGTTCCGGATCTTTGATAACCTTTTCGAAGCCGCCCGATTTCTGCATGGCCTCGGCCACCCCCGGGACATCATCCCAGATGGCGTAGGGGCGGCATTTGACCTTCCCTTTAAAATCGGCCGGCGGGTTTCTGAAAGTGCCGACAAAACCATGCGAACCGAGCCCCAGCTGCCCGATCTTTATCAATCCCGTGTCCTGCGCAAACGCCGGGGCTTTCCGTAAAGCGACTATCCCTGCGAGACCTGCCAAAGCCGTTTTCTCCATAAAAGAACGTCTCGTTTCCATCTCTTTCTCCCTGTGAATGTTTTATTCTTTAGTAATATTCTTTCCGGTAAAATAATAGATTTTTTTGGATAAAATTCAAAAATGATCCGGTAAAAAGTAAATTTTACTTCATTTTCTGGTGTTTTTAAACCTCACCCCCTGTCCCCCTCTCCTAGTCAGGAGAGGGGGTAACTCATTATGAACATTGTATTTACCCTCTCCTAATTAGGAGAGGGTGGCCGAAGGCCGGGTGAGGTTTATTAGAGCATAGGCAGTAACAAGATACTTTTTGCCGGATCATCTTCAAAACATTATAAAAAAAATTTCCACTTTCCTTCATTTGCATTACATTATATCCATCAAAGAACTCAGATGATTCTCAATCCTTCTTCCAATGTGGAACCATAATTCGAACGGAGAAGTGACATGCCGCTTGTTTTTTCACGACGAAAGGCTCTCCTTACAGGAATGGCAGCCGGAATGTATCTATGCTCTGCACGGATCCCGAAGGTTTCGGGACAGAATCCGAACAGCCGGAAACAACCGGAAGGGAATACTGCTCCCGGTCCAACATCTGTGCGCCTGGCCATCCATATCATGCGCGAGAAAGGGGAAAGCCCCGAAGCCATGATCCGGCGAGTCCGCGAGTCCGGATATACAGCGGTAAAAGGCGCCCGTCATCCGGGCGGCAATGTGGGAGAACCCTGGAATTCCATGACCCAGGCAGAACGCGGGGAAGTCGTAAAAGCCTGCCGAAAGTACGATATGATTATTTACGAGGTTGGCGGCTATACGAATCTGATTACTCCCAATACAGCGAAACGTAATGAAAACCTTGCCCGACTCGCGCACTGCCTCGAAGTTGCCGAGAGCGTGAGCTGCCCCATGGTGGGAACGGTCGCCGGAACCCGCGATCCGAAAACCCTCATCAACGTTCACCCGGAAAACTGGACCGCCGCCACCTGGAAGCTTCTCATCCAGAGCCTGAAACAGGTGCTGAAGGATACCTCCGGCATGAAAGCGGTGATCGGTATGGAAGCCCAGGTTACCACCATCATCGACAGCCCGCGCGCTCACCGCCGGCTCATGGACGACCTTGGCGATCCACGGTTGAAAGTCAATCTCGATCCGGTCAACATGATTTCGCTGCCGCAGTATTACCACACCACGGAGCTTATCAACGAGTGTTTCGACCTCCTCGGAGAGGACATCGTGGCCTGCCATGCCAAGGACACCCAGGTGATCCCCGATCAGCAGACCCTGCATATTCAGGAAGTCTGTCCGGGAAGAGGGGTTTATGATTTTCGAACCTACCTCCTGCGAATGAGCCGGTTGAAATCACCGCGCGCGCTGGAACCCGAACACATCCCCGAGGAGGAATACCCTGAAGCGAAAGCCTACCTGGAGAAAACAGCGGCCGAGGCAGGGGTAAAGATGTATGGAGGGTAAAAAGCGCCCGGAAGTGTCTGTGATGGAAAGGTTGTTATCCTTAGATGTTGTTTTTGGATGAAATGGAATGTATCATAGTAAAAAGACTGTCTGAAGCAGCCCCCTTTAATCCACCCCGCACGTACTTCGTACGAGCGGGGACCCCGTGTCCTTCGGACATCCTTCCCCCGGAGAGGGCAGGAACAGACTGTGGAGCAACGACTTCCCTTGCCCCTTTCGGGGGTAAACGGTTTCATCGTTCCCGCGCAGCGGCAAGGGACAGAGGGATAGTGGGCTGTAGTTTAATCCCATGAATCATGGTTCAGACAATCATTCTGACTTCTGACTCCTGAATTCTTTTTTTTATGGAGGTCCTATGCCCGAAAAAACTATACCTGCTTCTGCAAAAATTATTCGAGTTGGTGTGTGCGGGACAGGGCCGTTTTCCTTTTACGGCACGTTCAACTCGGTGATCAACAACACCTTCCGTGAGTACAACAACCTGAACATGCGGGTCACCCACATCTGGGGTGACGATTACCGCAAGAACTACCGGGGGTCGCCAGAGTATGTCAAGAAGATGCTCGATTTCTGGGGCAGCGAGAAGCAATCGCCGCATGGGCTTGCCAAGCTTTGCGGCATCCCCAACGTCTGCAAAGACTTCCATGAAATGGTGAACGAGGTGGACGCCGCCATGATCATGGATTTTGACCGGGCGTACGAGCTCGCCGAACCATTCCTCAAACGTGGGCTGCCCATCTTCATCTGCTCGCCGGTTGCGGTGAGTATGCCAGAGTGCGAGAAGATACTCGATCTCGCCGCAAAAAACGGCGCTGCTGTGCACACCGGGGCTTACAGCCAGAGCCTCTACGAGAACCGTCTCCGCTGTGACTTCGTGAAGCGCGATAGCATCGCGTCGTTCTTCGCCTCAACCTCGTTCGCTTTCTACACTTCGTACGCGCCGGACGCCCTCGATCCCGTCCACTGGCTCATCGGGCCGGGGGTGCGGAAGGTCGCACTTCACGGCTGGGACGGTTCGAAAGGGTATGACCCCACCGGGATCCCGGTCTCGCGCATCCACCTTGAATACGAGCCGCGTGGGAACAAACCGCCCATCCAGGGGTTGGTCACTCTCGGCGGGCATCAGAAAGCGAGCGAGTGGTATAAGGTATACTACCATGACCACACAGTACTGGAGGGAATCACTCAGACAAACTGGGGTAAGCACGAGCTCACCTGCCGCGACTTCATAATGGATATCCAGCAGGTTTTCGCCACAAACAAGTCCATCGAGACCCGCGCCGATATCCTCAACAAGCTCCGAGTGCTCATCGCCGCGTACAAGTCGGCGAACGAGGGGAACCGTCCGGTGCTCGTAAGCGAGGTGGGCGACTACCGCCTCCCGACTGTTCGGATCGAGAAATGGGATGAGATACCGAAATAAAATAAGCCTGTATCTCTAATATACTTGTACACGCTTTTTTTTCATATGTGATGATTAATACTGGACGAAATAAACACCTTGACAGCGGTTCTTTTTGGCTATGTGAACGTGAGGAATTGCGATGAAAAAGGAAACGTACAACAGGACTTATGAGTCCGCATCCTCTGACAACGACAACCAAAACCCCCGACTAATTCCCTCTCATGGCGGCTACCGTAAATTGAGGAGTTTTCAGACCGCACAGCTTGTGTACGATGCCACAGTCATCTTCTGTGGACGCTTTATTGATAAACACTCCCGCACTTACGATCAGATGATTCAGGCAGCGCGCAGTGGGGTACAGAATATCGCCGAAGGCAGTATGGCTTCAGCGACCTCAAAAAAGACCGAACTTAGACTAACTAGTGTGGCTAGGGCGAGCCTTGAGGAACTGCTTCTGGATTACGAAGATTTCCTTCGCCAGCGGGCATTGCTTATCTGGGCGAAGGATTCTCCAGAGGCATTGAAAGTGAGAGAGCGATATCGGTTGATTCAGTTAGATAAATCTGACAAATCGGACAGGTCAGACATGTCAGAAAAGTCGGGCCGAATAGATTCTTATGGGATTGCCACCGTTTCATCAGAAATTGCGGCAAACACGATGATCTGCCTGATCAATCAGGCCAGTTACCTCTTGGGTCGGCAACTCCAAAAACTTGAGCAGACATTTCTCGAAGAAGGAGGTTTTTCCGAGCGGCTTTATCGAGAAAGATCACGAATACGCAGGAACAACGATTAATAAATTATGGCCATTATGAACAACAGCAAGCACTTCTACGAAATAAGGAGAGAACAATATGCCGGAAAAAGTATTTCCCAGTTCGCAGAAAGTCCTCCGTGTCGGATGGGTGGGAACCGGTCCGTTTTCATTCTACGGACATTATATCCGGGTGATCAACAACATTTCTCGTGATTACAATTTTTTGAACATGCGCGTCACCCACATCTGGGGCGACAACTACGCCCGGAATTACAAGGGAAGTGAAGCGTATGTAAAAAAAATGCTCGATTACTGGTCTAACAACGAGCAATCTCCTGAAGGCATCGCCAAGATGTGCAACATCCCGAATGTCTGCCGGGATTACCATGATATGATCGGGCAGGTGGACGCCGCAATGATAATGGACTTTGACCGAGCCTACGATCTTGCCGAGCCGTTCTTGAGCCGTGGGCTTCCGATTTTCATCTGCAGCCCGGTGGCGGAGAGTGTCCCGGAATGCGAGCGGATTCTAAACCTGGCCGAAAAAAACGGCGCGGCGGTGTATACCGGGTCATTCACCGCGGGCATGCCGGAGAACGATATCCGATATTCCCAGGTGAGGCGCAATAACATCGCCTCGTTCTTCGCCTCGACCTCATTCGCCTTTTACACCTCGTACGCGAACGACGGCCTTGAACCCGTTCACTGGCTCATCGGAACAGGGGCGAAACGGGTCGCCCTCCACGGCTGGGACGGCTCCAAGGGATACGACCCCACGGGAATCCCTCCCTCGCGAATAAACATCGAGTACGAACCGCGCGGCAGCAATCCTCCCATCCAGGGGGTTCTCGCCCTCGGCGGATACAAGAAGGAGATGGAGTGGTACAAGGTCTACTACCGTGACAATAGAACGCTTGAGGGAACTACCTCCTCCGGGAGCGCCGAACTCAATTTCTGGAATTTCCTCACGAAGATTCAGCAGGTTTTCGTGACGAATAAATCCATTGAAACCAGGAACGATATTCTTGAAAAGCTCCGTGTGGTTATAGCCGCTTACAAATCGGCGAATGAAGGCGGCAGGGCAGTGAGATTGGACGAGGTCGGGGATTACCGCCTCCCGACTGTGCGCATAGACAAATGGAACGAGATACCGAACTGAGGGGAGATATGGAATGAAATCTGAAACTTCGATCAAGAGGAGACATTTTATCAGGACAGCCGCCATAACCGGCGCGGCGGCAGGGATTACCGTCCAGACCGGACAGGCCCAGGCTCTCAAGCCAGGGGCAAAACGCCCGCTCAAACGTGATTTCATCAGAGTGGGTATGGTTGGCATGGGTCCCTATTCTCATGCCATGGCCTATACGGGAGCTTTGAATGATCCTGCGGTTCCGCCGAGAACTAATATGAAAGTGGTTGCGGCCTGGGGCAGAACGGATGGCTACGAAGGCTCTCTAAAAGGAACGGACGCCTGGAAAAACGAAAGAATAAAGGCTCTGAAAAGCTACCTGAGCCTGGACCAGTTTTCCAAACTCGGGGTGAAAAACATCGTGAAAAGGCCGGAAGACATGCTGAAACTGGTGGACGCTATATTCATCACCGACCCGGAGGATGCGCTCAACCTTGCCCGCCCGTTTCTGGAAAAGGGAATGCCGGTGTTTGTCAACCGGCCCATGGCCTGGACGATCAAGGACGCCCGCGAGATCGTCCGGCTCGCCAAGGCCAGTGGCTCCGTGCTGGTCACCGGGTCCTGCGTGCCCTGGATGAACGAATTCCAGGTGGCCAAGTCGCGGATCAATCTCGATAAGATTCAGCATTACTATGCCGACGGCTCCACCGCTAATCTGGGCTCGTATCTGCCGCACATCCTGGAAACAGTCCAGATGCTGGTCGGCGGAAAGGTAATCCGCTGCTCCACCCACGGGGTAACCTGGCCCGCGGATGAAGACCCGCTTTCCGTCCCGCCGGTCATGGTGCACCTGGAATACGAGAAAAAAGCCCCGGCCCGCAATCCGGTCATCGGCGTTGTTTCCACCTGGTTCGGCCAGCCCTACCGTAATTGGGTCAAGGTGCATATGGATGACGATGTCATCGAACAGGGCGTGCTCTGGGAAGGAACCAGCGGGGGGGGAGATCAAACAAACGAGCATCTCTGGGCGCCGTTCCTGCGGGTGATCGGCAAAGCCTTCGAGACCGGGGTATGGCCGGAAGACGAAAATGCCATTCTCAACAAGGTTTCCACCATGCTCATGGCTCACAAATCGGGAGCCGAGGGCGGGAAACCTGTCGGCATCGACGAGATCGAAAATCATTCACTGCCGAGGTTCGAGACGGAAAAGGCGTGAGCGGCAGAATTCAGCATTTTAAACACAAAAACCACAGAGAATATAGACCGCTCTGTGGTTTTTTTTAATCCTTTGTATGATGGAGGGCTGTCGGGAAAACACTATGAATCATGGTTGTGAGGCAAGGGAGGAGAATGGCCTAACGAACGGCATCAGGAGCGTTTTAAAGAACTCTCGCAAGCGCTGTAAAACATCGCTCTCCATACAATCGTCAGGCTATCATGCTCGTTGCTAGTCATAGTCTGTGCTCAAAAGTCGGTGGTAGGAGAAACCAATAAAGTAGAACTTCATCGAAGTTGGGCCATTAGCCCAACTTGAGCCGCCGCACAAGTTGGATCCCGTGAGTGTTTAGAATCCTTCGTTGTGGTGAGTTCGCTGATATCTTGATCCCTCCAGAGCTTACCCACACAAATATCCTATGATTGAGATCATCCAGTGGCTTCCCGCGTATCCAACTCATAAGCCACTTCTTTTTCTGAAGAACGCGTGACACTTCGTCTACATTCGCTTTGTGGAATTCAACGAAAAACACTTTGTCGTCTTGGTTATTGATGTAATATCCGATAGCGTAATCCCACCTGTTGTCATTCGGGTACACTGATTTCAGTGCATCATCAATGTTAACGCTGCCTGTGACCCGTTTTGAATTATTTACAATTATACTGTTCTTGTGTGCTTTACTTAGTGCATCAAGTTGACTTTGTAAGAAAGGGGCGATATCATCAGTACACTTGACAGCAGTCTTGAACTTCATTCCACCTCCTCAGCACTACTGCTGGATATAATCTTCGCAACAACTTCGCCAACTCGCCCACTAAATTCTGTTAATCCGCCCCAATTGGCCTCATTAGGATTTTCTGCACCGGGGTCCAGCGCGGATATGTCACGAACCTTGTGGCCTGAAAAATCAGTTGATCGATAAAAATAGAAGACGCGGTACTCTTTCCCGATGGCTGCTGTTGCGATTTTCTTCATCCCAGGGCTGTGCCTCCGGAGACCGAACATATCGATCACTTTGTCGGGGGCGGCTTGATAATGCTGAATGGTTCTCAGCCCCCAAAGCACATCAAGGACATGGGGGGAATGTGTGGAAAGTACGACGCGATATCCGCGAAGAAGCAACTCAAGCACAACAAGCATCACGGCGGAGATCGCTTCGGGATGGAGACCCATTTCTGGTTCCTCAACAATCACCCACTCCGTAGCATCTCGTCGGGCAATTTTCGCGGAGGGACACAACCAATAAAGGGCGATGAGCAATGGAATGAACTCGCGCTGCCCAGCGGACCATACCATAAATGGGAGCTTCTCTCCTTCTCCTGCATCTTGGAGAACAAGGCGTTTCTGAAATCCACCCTTGCGGTCTAACTTGAGTGAGAAGCCGTGAAAAATGGCACTGTCAAGCGCTTTGCGAAGTTCGCTCTTTAATCTCTTTTCCTGCGGGAAGACATTTCCAGTCTTTCTCCCGAGTCCTGCTTCCATCTGCATACGTAGCTTCTCGCTGAAACAAGGAACCACATATGGATCTCCTACTGCAAAATCGGTGAAATGCCTTGGCCAGCCTATATTAAGCGACAACACCCTTTGTGCCGGAATAAATAACATACTCTCTTTCCGTAGTTGCTCCTTGGCTTTCCCAAAATTCTTCAGCTTATTGGCAAGGTCAACGGAGGCCCCTTCCCAGACAACAACGCTCGCTTCATTCCCTTCTTTTGTCCAAACAGATTGCATTCCTTCACCTAAGTATAGGTTGAGGAAAAGGCCCAGATCCCCTCCCCAGTCATATCCATATTTCTTGAAGTCAGCAATAATTCTTGGACCGTCAATCATCAGCTTCAGAAATTGAAGGAAAATACTCTTCCCACTAGCCTGAGGACCCACCAGCACAGTTAAGTCACCGAATTCGACTTCGGCTTTATTAAGCTGTCCTACATTCTGCAGTTCAAGTTTCATGGTATGTGCTCCACAAAGTTGCCTAACTATTGTTTGTATGGTTTCCAATTAAACCTATTTCTGATCTTCTTTTTAGATAACACGTCAAATAAAATGTCATTGTCGTTCGCACTATGATACTATTTTAATAATTGTAATAAATCTTTTCTACGCATCAAAATCAAGATAATTTTCTTATAAATTTAATCATTTTTCCATTATATTTTCTGGTAAGGCATCTGGAACAGGTCAAATCTTCCTATGAAATTGTTTTTGCTTTTTTGTGAGGTTTGTCGCATGAGCACACAAATATAATAGAACGAGGTTTGTCAAAGCTTTTCGGGAACAGAAGAATCGACCTGAGGACACATAGGGAATTGAGCAAGCATTTCAGAGACAGGGTTTTGGCTGAGGTGGAGGAATTCCAGGGAGTTGGTTCATACCGCTACCACAAAGGCTTCAAAATTCTCCGGAGGAACAGGAATATTATCTTCTTTTAGAGCCAGGATATAACCTTCAATAGCTTCTTTTATATTGGTGATAGCTTCTTCTTTTGTTTTGCCTTGGCTGATGCAGCCGGGCAAACTCGGACATTCAGCAACCCAATAGCCGTCTTCGCCGTGATAAATAAATACTTCTCTCATAGTTTTTACCTCCGATTATATCTTTCGTTTGCGGTTGGGCACAAGTTCTTTTAATAATTGTAATAAGTCTTTTCTGTGTATTGCAAGCAAGATAATTTTTTCCTAATCTGGCCCCATATAAAACCGCCGCATTACCCATCCATATATTGTTCTTCCGGCTCGTTCCGGGCCGCCTCGAGTATCTTCTCGGCCACCTGCTCCGGAGTATCCACGATGATACCTCTCGATGCCGCGGAATCGCGCTGCCTTTGACGAAGCTGCTTGTCGCCCAGGGAGTTCTTCCCGAAATCGGTGGCTGTTGTCCGGGGATAGAAGGTGACCACACGAATGTTATCGGAGGCAAGCTCGACACGGGCAGCGAGAACAACTTTTGCGCCTTCTGCGGCAAAACGCCGGGCGGCGGCCAGTCCGATACCCGCCGATGCGCCGGTAATGTATCTCAAAGACCGTGAAACAAGTTCAGTATTTTTCCTCCTTTGTATTCACCACATACACCGTGTCCCCCGGCCCCAGATCGTAAAGAAGAAAGTCTTTTCCTTTTTCAAAATCGCGCGCGATATTCTTCATATTCTGTTTCGGGTCAAGCACAAAACCGCCGTTTCCTCCCGATTGCAGCCGGAAACAGCCCCGGCCGTCCGCAGGGGTGATCCAGGCGCCGGAGTAGTAGTTTCGCGCCCCGGGGATTTTCTTTCCGTCCTTATAGGGGTACGGTGTTTCTCCAAGAGGGAAGATTCTGCGGTTGTCGATTATGGTTCCTGCGGCAGCGTCGACAGTATCCGTGCGGCCCCGTCCGATCCAGGTGGTGGGATAGATGTTGACCGAACCGGCGCGCGTGTCTTCGATGCGGTACACGGAACGCACCGGGCCGCGGTTAGCGAGGAGAAGCTGCCCTTTTGTCACTGCGGGAAGCGGCGCTGCCAGTTCCAGCCGGTCGTCGTACACGGTTTTCACCGTAGTTTTGAATACCGGCGACTGGAGCTTCACTGTTTTGGCCTCCACCCGGAAATCGGTTCCGCCGACCAGGGTCATTTTCACAAGACGGCCGTCCCGCCAGGAGGCCACTCCGAGAAGGCCGTTCAGCGCATATTTTCCGTCGAGTGATTTTACCTGCCCGCTCGTGGAAACGGTGGAGAGGATTAGGTCCTCCCCGGCGGTATGCTTTACCAGAAGGCCGTATCCGGAAACGCCTTTATCGCCGGTCAGCTCGATTTTCTGCACCTCTCTGATCGAAGGGCTGCCTTTTTCCACGCTCAGCACTGAAGCGAACCGTGATTCTTCACCCTCCGCGGAGAAGGTATGCCTCCGTACGAGGAACGGCATGGGCGGCAGGCTTTTGGTCGATGGCCGCGGATAGCCCATGGTTTTGATGAACGTTTCACTCCCTTCCGGGATAAAAAAGGCTCTCAGTGTGACTCCGTCTTTCAATGTCCAGAGGGCCGAGTAGTTTGCATGAACCGTGCATGCCTGCGGGTCGAAGAGATACTGGTAGCCGCTGTTCCGGGTATCATACGAGCGCATGCCTTCCGGTCTTTGGCCGAATGGAATGCTCTCTCCGGCCAGGGTGCCCCCGGAAGGCGCCGGGAGAGCCGGGCCATCCAGCTTCAAATCCCCCACAGGGCCGTGGAAAAGGTAGTCATGCATGGTTCCGCCCCTGACCCGGAAAAGGTCAACCACATAGCTCCCCCTCGGAATGTCGATGAGCAGAAGGGTTCGGCGGTAACGGTCCACCCCGAGCGCGGCGTAGGCGTCCTCGCAGGAAGCGTCGATAAAACGCATCCCCTCAAGATCGGCAAATGCGTGGAGGTCGCCGAAAACTCCCGGCGACTGGCGCTTTTCATTCACTTCAACGGTGGCATGGCAGACTGTGTTTGTCGTCCAGCCGCCGGTGGCGGGAGCGATGCCGTCCATGTATTCGGGATAGCCCATTTCCGGGACGAACTCCCGCCCGGCGGCAAAAAGGTTGATGTTCAGACGGTCGGCGTGGCTGTGGGCGGAATGCGCATACCCGTAATCGAGGATGAGCGCCGCACGGTCATCTCCGTTTCCCGTCCTGAGCACCGCGATTCCGCGAACCGGCGAAAGCGTGCTTTTCTCCTCCGGGGCCTGGGCCGCTTTCTGTTTCACCTCCTCCGGGTCGAGCGGTTTTTTGAACAGGTCATCCAGCGTGGGCGCCGGGGAGCTTTTACCGCCCCAGGCGCGGAGAAGGTAACGGGCAAGTTCAGGGGTTTTATACGCCTGCCAGGCATCGGCGACATCCTCGGCGGGCAGAGTCCATCCGTTGTTGACAATACCCCCCATGTCGGCGGCGAAATGGGTGAACCGGTCGAGGGCAACCAGGTCGGCGAAGGAATGGAACGATGCCCGCATGTGCGGATTATCCCAGACCCAGCGGCCATCCGACCCCATCGCTTCGGCGATGTTTTTGGCCACACTGTGGTAGGTACTGGCGTAGCCGAGGGAGGCCTCATAGGGGAAACCGTCGCGGAAGAACTGGTTGTCCAGCACCGGCGCTTCCGCCGCCGGATGATCGTAAAGCATGAAATTGAGCATCTCCTGATCGCCCATGACAGCGGCGAATTTGGCAAGCGGCGGGTCCCAATTGTTTCCCCAGTTGCCGGAAGCGGGTTTGGCGCGGTAGGCCCGGTATGCTGAACGGTACACCCGCTCATGGAAGAGCTTAAGGAAGGTGTCCGGGAGTGTCGGGCGCAGGATTTCCACACTCTTCGCAATATCGAGAAGCTCGGAGCCTTCCCAGAAGGAGCCGGTCATTTTCACATAGTTGCCCCAATCGCTGCCGTCATAGGTGAGGTCTTTCGAATCCAGGTCCGGGTACACCTCCATGAACCGCTCCAGGAGCACCCTGGCTTTGGCGGCATAGACATCCTCCCCGGTGAGAAACCATACCTCCGCCATCGGTTTCACATACCCGTCCACGTTTCTTAGAAACCAGTGGTTGAACCATCCGACAAAGTAGTATTTCTCCCCTTTGGTGGAGCTGTCCGCACGGTTGTCCAGCCACCCCTGGCCGTCATCGGGGAAGTCAGGGTTCGGGTACCATTCCTTGCCTATCGGGCACTGCACCTGCAAAGGGTGGGTTATGTCAACCCCGGTCCCGAACGGCTGGTAGACTCCCGTTCCGCCGCCGTGGACAGGACAGCCGTGACGGTTTACCATGAGGGCGCGCTTGGTGTTTGCCGGCGGGATCAGGGCGCGGATTTGCTCGTCGCTCATGGCGAGGAGCGGCGCCGCATGTTTTTTCGCACGGTCGATGGCCTGGGCGTAACGGTGATCTGCGGCGGCCCGTTTCAGGATTTCGTCCCGGTTGAAAGTCTGGTAGCCCAATTCGCTTTTCCCGCCCGTTGATGGAAGAGAGAGTGTAATGGAGTGATTGGAAGGAATGATCTGCCCCTCAGCTATCCCTGAATAAAATCCAAAGAAAAGTACTGCCAAAAGTGCTGTCAGTGGTTTCATTGAAAGGCCCTTTTTTCTATGAGTGAAGTTAATTTTCCAGACTTAATGCGTATCGTTCAAGTATATCCTATCTATAACCCGTTGTCAAGAATCATGCTGTCTGAACCTTGATTCATGGGATTAAAGGATTGCCATGATTGAAACCATCTTCTAATCAAGGTAATCGGATTGAAAAAAGTGTAAAATTTTACTTGACAAAGCAAACGAATGTTATTATACTTATAGTGTCTACTAACGATGGAGTTTCTAAGATAGGATGCCATGCATAGGCATGAAATTTTTTTATCTGTAAACATAACATTTATAACTATTTAATACAATAAGAACTAACTATAGTTAGCTTTTTAAAAATAGAGAAAGAAAACGATGGGAAGAAGATCTAGGATTGACACAAGAAAACCTGAAAGCATGAAAAAAGAAGAATTTTTATGCAGGTTACTTGCGCACGGATATTTATCGCTTGACGAAAACGGAAGACTCCACAGGCACTGGGACAGACAATATGGTAGAGATATATATACTGATATTTTAATAGATAAAATAGCCGAAAGCGGGTACATGATCGCATTTTTAAAATTAGGAGATGCACAAACGATGGTAAGAGTGCATAGACTGATATGGTGGTATTTCTTTGGAGAAATTCCGGAAAATATGCAGATAAATCACATTGACGGCGACAGAGCAAATAACAGATTGAATAATCTGGAAATGGTAACACCAAGCCAAAATTTACGTCATGCAGTAAATGTAATAAAAACAATAAAAAAGAATTGGGAAAGTCAAAAATCAATATACACAAAAGAAGATTATCAAAAATTAAAGGCAATGATACAAAGTGGAATGAGATCAAAAGATATAAGAGAAAAAATGAATATGAAATTTTCAACTTTTTACAGCATAAGGAGAAGAATACGAAAAGGGATCGAAGGATTATGAAAAGAATATCCCATAGCGCCGACTTCGACAAGCTCAGTCATCGGCGACTTCGCACCTG
>JAUYCD010000112.1 GCA_030692375.1 Candidatus Latescibacter sp.
CGGAAGAATTTTGCTCTTTTTCATTTTGCACCTACAAGGTGTGTGGAAATCCAAAAATATAGTTTATCATAACACCTTGTAATATATACTATTTATACAAATAATGCAAGTACTTTTTATAAAATTATCGCTGGATTGGGGTTAACAACATAACCGAAAAATATAATCAGCAGCTTAGAAAAAAGAAAGGAATCCATCATGCGTCAGAAACGAGTTCTGGTAACCGGCGGGGCGGGATTCCTCGGATCCCATCTCTGCGACCGGCTCGTGGCCAGCGGATACGATGTAATCTGTCTCGATAACTTTTTTACCGGATCGAAGCGTAATATCTATCACCTACTCGACAAACCGAATTTCGAGCTTATCCGTCACGATGTAACTCTGCCCATCTACCTGGAAGTGGATGAAATATACAACCTGGCCTGTCCCGCCTCGCCGGTTTTTTACCAGAAGGATCCTATTCAAACCACCAAAGTGAATGTGCTCGGGGCAATTAACATGCTTGGAATGGCCAAGCGGGTCAAAGCCAAAATCCTTCAGGCCTCTACAAGCGAGGTTTACGGCGATCCCGAGGTTCATCCCCAGAAGGAAACGTACTGGGGGCGGGTAAATCCCATCGGACCGCGCGCCTGCTATGATGAAGGGAAACGCTGCGCCGAGACTCTCTTTTTCGATTACTACACCCAGAACCATGTGAATATCCGGGTTATCCGCATCTTTAACACCTATGGTCCCCGGATGAGCTCCGATGATGGACGTGTGATCTCCAACTTTATCGTCCAGTCACTGGGAGGCGAAGATATAACTATTTTCGGCGACGGCAGCCACACCCGCTCTTTCTGCTATGTGGACGATCTCATCGAGGGAATGGTGCGCATGATGGACGGCCCGGACGATTTCATCGGCCCGGTGAACCTGGGCAACGAGGGGGAGTTCACCATCCGGGAACTGGCTGAGAAAGTAATCTCCCTGACCGGCTCTCATTCTAAAATTGTTTCCATGCCGCTGCCGCAGGATGACCCTGCCAAAAGAAAGCCGGATATCACCCTCGCATTCCAAAAACTCGGCTGGCGCCCGGTGGTCACGCTGGAGAAGGGGCTCGAAAAGACGATTGCATATTTCCGGAACCAGTTTTAAAACTCGATGTCAGGTTGCAAGCCGGGGTCCAAGTTAATCTCGGGAATTACCGCACGCACTCCGGCAGCCGGGTCCGCCGATTCGATAAAGTTGGCCGGGGTGTTTGAGGAAAATTTGATCTTTTGTGTCAGGGCGGTGAAAATATCCCGTTCGTTTCCGAGGATTTTCGCCAGGGTTACACGGTCGAGAGTTTCCAGCCAGCGTTTGATATCCCGGCTTTTCAATGCCTGGAGAAACTGTCCGGTAATTTCTTCCCTGGAATGAAAAACGGGGCGGGATAGCAGTCCCTTTCTGGCAAGGAGAATAGAGCGGGCGTTACGGTCATGGAGTACCCCCGGGAAAACCCCGGCGCCTCGGTCAATACCTGTCCACCAGCCCAGGCTGCACATGTAGACGGTAAGAACGGTCAGGGCGGTAAGCCACATTTTCTCCCCGACTCCTTCTTCCCAGAGAAAAGCCAGCGGTACGACGAGAAAGGGGAGTACGGGAATCATCTGGCGGGCGCACACGCTCTCGCCTGTGACCGGGACGGCGCTGGACACTGTCTGGATAAAAGAGAGCAGGATCACACTTCCCGATATGATGGCTGTTTCCTGCCGGTCGCTGCGCCACATGACCAAAAGGCCGGAGGGAACCAGGATGATCGCCGGCATGAGATACATCATGCCCAGCGGATTATCGAGAAGGATTTTCCAGATTTTCAAAAGCCAGTTTGTCTGAGGATCTCCGATATGGTAGGAAGAGGGGTCGTAGAGGTTATACGGCATGGTAAAGATAAATTGAACATATTCTCCGGTAAAATGACGGTTCACAGCAATAAACAGGGCAAAAGGCAGAAAAAATCCCAGTACATGGAAATGAATATCATGGTCTGACCATTCCCATCTCCCTTTCTCCAATGCGATCAATATCAGAACAGGGACAATGATAAACGCCATCACCGGCTGAAAAAAAAGATTAAGCCCGGCTGCAAATCCGCAAAAGAATGAATTGAGGGGAGTTCGTCCATTTGAAAGACCATATAAAAACAAGAGAAGTGTCAGAAGGGCCAGTACCTGGCCTGCCGGTTCGGAGAAAGCGCTGGCGGCAAAGAACAGGTTGGGAGTAGCAAATGCCAGAAAGAGGGTCGAGATGATGGCAAGGGGGAAAGACACCATTTCGAACATCAGGAAAAAGAAGAGGAGGGCGGAGAGCCACAGGATAAAGCTGTTGGTATAATACGGCCCGGCCTTGCCCCAGACTGCGGTCAGAGGCAGGCTGAGGAATGAAAATCCCAGGGGATGTTTGCGGGAAAGGGATTCCGGATCGTTCAGGTTTCCCTCCAGCATATCGCTGGTGATGGAATAACCGGACCATTCGTCCATCCGGAAAGGCGGGTAATGTTCCGCCATGACATAGTTGTTTTCCGCATGAGGAGTACCGGGTACCCCGGGTAAAAAACATGATTCAAAAAAAGATATACTCCCAGAATAATCACCGACATCGCCATGAACACCGCAAATCTCTTCGCGGTCATGCCCAGAGGGAAATGAACGGTCGATAAAATAGAAAGGTCTTCCTGGGATGACAGGGTAACTCCTTCCCATCTTTTTTCTTCCATACCTGAACCTGCCTTATTCCGGTTTTTTTACAAGGGAAAGTTTGTATAAAACAAATACCAAAGACGGAATGAAACAGCAAGTGTTTTTTCCGACAGGTTAATATAAATTTTTTTAAGCAAATACTTGACTAATCTTGTCATGTTTTATATATTATCTCCACAAGCGGAGAACCAATCATGTTGAAGCTTTCAAATAAAGGCCTTTACGGTATCAAGGCCCTCTATGAACTGGCCAGGAATTACGGAGGCTTGCCGGTTACCATACGGGAAATATCCGAGCATCACGGCATGCCGGTGCCATTCCTCGTCCAGGTTCTCCACAGGCTGCGTCAGGCGGGCATCGTTGAAAGCCGACGGGGTATCAACGGCGGTTATATGCTCTCGCGGTCGCCGGAGGCGATCACCCTGGGGGATGCAGTACGCGCCCTCGATGGGCCTATAGCGCTCTGCGACTGCCTGCAGCAGGTGGAACCCGGCTATTTGGACCGGATAACGGGATGTGTAACATCGAGCATCTACCGCCGGCTGGGGCAGGAGGTGGAGAAAGCTTTCGATTCGGTAACTCTCCAGGAGCTTGCCGCCCAAGCGCCGGAAAAGACTTCTGTCGGGAAATGTTGAAAAAAAACATCAAACTAAAGGAGAGAATTCAGGAGTCAGAATACAGAATAGAAATTTTAACGGGTATGTCGTTAAGAAAGCTAAGGTGATCATCCGAAAGGTTAATCCCCCCTACCCCCCTTACTAAGGGGGGAAAAACAAAATTGTATTACCATGTAAACATTTACTAGAATTTGACAGAACTCTCTTCCTGAATTCCCCCCTTGCGGGGTCCCCGCTCGTACGAAGTACGAGTGGGGTGCAATAAGGGGGGATGCCGAAGGCAGGGGGGATATTTAAAGACACGGGAGCATTCAATTTCTCCCATTTACTGTATATTGCTGACTGAACGACATACCTATAAAAACTTTTTTACTTTGCACCTTTTTTTATTCTGGCTCCTGGCTCCTGGATTCTTCTATTCTCTCTTTCATCATCAACTTTTTTTATACTTGGAGAATCTATGAAGACACATTACTATTTTGATCATAACGCGACCACGCCGATCCGTCCCGAAGTTCTCGAAGCCATGATGCCCTTCCTTACCGGGCAGTACGGTAATGCATCCAGCCCCCATGCACTGGGGCAGGCGGCACGGAGGGCGCTCGAAGACAGCCGCTCCCGCATAGCTGCTCTTTTGGGAGCGGAACCGGATGAGATCGTATTCACCGGCTGCGGAACTGAGTCCGATAACATCGCCATAACCGGCAGCCTCATGAGCTCGTCGAAAGAGAAAAACGGCCTGGTCACCACACTCGTGGAACACAGCGCGGTGCTGAATACGGGGAAAATGCTCGAGAAGAAGGATTTGAAAGTCGTTTTTGCCGGAGTGGACAGCGAGTGCCGGCTGGACATTGATTTTCTCAGACAGGCAGTCGGCAGGGAAACCGGCCTGGTGAGCATCATGTTCGGAAATAACGAAACGGGGGTGATACAACCGATCCGTGAAGCCGCTGAGACAGCTCATGCAGCCGGGGCGCTTTTCCATACAGATGCGGTCCAGGCGGCGGGGAAGATTCCTATTCATGTGAAGGAGATGGGCATCGATATGCTCTCCATGTCCGCGCACAAGATGAACGCTCCGAAAGGGCTAGGCCTCTTTTACATCCGCAGGGGAATCCCCATAACGCCTCTGACGTACGGCGGCCATCACGAGCATGGAATCCGTCCCGGAACAGAGAATGTTGCGGGAATCGTGGGTTTTGCCAGGGCATTTGAACTGGCGGTGAGAGAAATGAAAACCGAGGGGGAGAAGCTTTCAAAACTGCGCGACCGGATGGAGAGTTCGATTGAAAATCTTATCCCGGATGTGCTTTTCAACGGAAGAAAAGCCGTGCGCCTTCCCGGAACATCCAACATCTCGTTTCTTGGTGTGGACGGCGAGGCGCTGCTCATCAGCATGGACATGGAAGGCCTTGCGGTATCCACAGGCTCGGCCTGCACCTCGGGAGAGGTTGCGCCTTCTCATGTACTGGTCGCGATGGGAGTCGATCCCAGAACTGCTACGAGTTCACTCCGTTTCAGCATGGGGTGGGGAACGACGGATGAAGGTGTGGATCATATCCTGGAGGTTTTGCCGGGAATAGTAAACCGCCTCCGCAGGGTATCGGGCGGGGTAGTCGGAGAGTGTGTGACTACTGATGTATAATTCCGCCGCCGATACATGTTGATAAGAGCGGAGATTGTGGTATCTGACAGGATTTACAAGATTTTGTTGTTGTCTTTTTCTTATCTTGTGAATCCTGTTAATCCTGTCAAAATTTTCAAATCTTTTTCTCTCAATCAAGATGAAGTATAGTTATTCGAAAATACCAATTACATTTTTATACATACATTTAACGGAGGAAATCATGTATACTGAAAAGGTTATGGATCATTTCGAACATCCCCGCAATGTGGGAACCATTGAGAATCCCGACGGTCTCGGGAAACAGGGGAATCCTATATGCGGCGATGTTATGGAGCTTGCCATAAAGGTAAAAAATGATGTTATAGAAGACATCAAGTTTCGGACATTCGGATGCTGCGCCGCAATCGCCACTTCATCCATGGTTACCGAGATGGTGAAAGGGAAAACCATCGAGGAGGCGGAAAAGATAAGCAAGCAGGCTGTGGCGGAGGCGCTGGACGGGCTTCCGCCTGCGAAAATGCACTGTTCCAACCTGGCCGCCGAAGCTCTGCAGGACGCCATACGGGATTACCGCGAAAAGCTCAAGGTCAAAGGTTGATTTCATCCCGGCACACTGGCTTCGACATGCTCAGCCAGCGCAGTTCAGCCAGCGGGCACTGAGCTTGTCGAAGTGCGAGGTGAGGTAGAAAAGATGCAGGTGTTTTCAGGAACAGATCCTTCCGATTACTCTTCGCGGCAGGTCGCGGTAGCGATGAGCGGGGGGGTGGACAGTTCCCTCGCCGCCATACTTCTCAGGGAAGCCGGATTCGAAGTGGTCGGTCTGACCATGGTGCTCTGGGATTATGACCGCTGTGGGGGCGCCCATACCCGGGGATGCTGCGATCTTTCCGCTGTCAACGATGCCCGCGAAGTGGCCGGAGCGGCGGGTATTCCTCACTATACGGTAAATCTTCGCGAAGAATTCGACCGCATTGTGGTGGAAGATTTCGTGAACAACTACCTTTCCGGGCGTACCCCCAATCCCTGTGTGATATGCAATACTGCAATCAAGTGGGAGGCTTTGCTCCGGAAAGCACGGTCGATCGGGTGCGACCTTATCGCCACCGGTCATTATGCGAGAATCGGTTCACACCCGGACGGCACATTTTCGCTCCTTACCGGCGTCGACGCAGCCAAGGACCAGTCCTATTTCCTCTGGGGCCTGCGGTCTTCCGAACTGGCGGCTACCCTTTTCCCTCTCGGCGCCATGACCAAAATTAAAACACGCAGTGAAGCCTCCAGGAGGAACCTCCGCACCGCATACCGGAGCGAAAGCCAGGAAATCTGTTTCATTGCCGATAATGATTACGGAAGGTTTCTCCGTCACCGGCTCGGGGGCAGGCTTCCTGTTCCCCTTACACCGGGCGATATTCTTGACACTTCCGGGAGAATCATCGGGAGGCACCGCGGGGCAGCTTTCTACACGGTCGGACAGCGTCGCGGACTTGGAGCGGCTCTCGGATATCCGGCTTATGTCGCCCGTGTAGACGCCGAGGCAAACACCATCACTGTAGGAGGCAGGGAAGATATTCTTTCCCGGTCGATGATGGTGACTGGATTAAGCTGGGTACGGGGATTCCCCCCGGCGGTGACTTTTTCATGCGAAGTGCGGATTCGGTACCGTCACCGGGGTGTTCGCGCGGAGGTGCAGGTGACTCCCGAAGGTCTCCGAGTGGCTTTTGAAACTCCCCAGTCGGCGGTGACACCCGGCCAGAGCGCGGTTTTCTACGATGATGATACAGTACTTGGCGGTGGAATCATCCAGTCAAATGACCTTCAGAATTGAATATATAAAGTTGTCTAAAACTCCCTCAGAATAGTTGCTACTATCCTTTATGTGCCTGCTATCGGTTATAATGGATACTTGACGTTTTTATTGTGCCTCCCTGGCACATGATAGCGATAATTGTCCTGAAAATTACCAATGAGAGACAGCTCTCCATTGATTCATATCGGGATGTAATGGAGTGTTTTACGCAAAATAATATCGCAATCGTTCAATCCGAGACAATATCTCGGCGAACGTTTGCGATAGTATTTCAGGTAACACAGAGCTGTATGATGTGAAAGGGTGGATACCTGTCTCTCGTTGACGATTTTTTTATGCGATCAGCGAACCTATCATTAAATATTCGAAATATTTTAAAAAATAACTTGCTTGAAGTGTCTGAACGTTATATTATGATATTGGCAACAAAAATACTGGGAGTTGTTAGCCCTCATGATTTTGATATGGGGAATGTCGGCTTATAGATTATAGGAGATTGTTAAGGATATGATCGCATACCTCATCTTGGTGCATCGGTATCCCCGCCAGTTCAAAAGACTCTTTAGGGCAATTTACCATCCCGCCAACTACTACTTGGTACATGTGGATAAGGGAGCAGGTGTTGGATTACAGACGGAGATACAAGATTTCTTGTCGAGCTTTGCCAACGCATCCTTGCTGAAAAGCCAAAGCATTCTTTGGGGGGGATACAGCATGGTAGATGCTGAATTGCGAGGCATCGAGGAGTTATTGAAGATCAGCTCGGAATGGGAATTCTTCATAAACCTTAGCGGACAGGATTTCCCCCTAAAGTCGCAGACGCACATCAAAGAGTTTCTTAGCCGCTATAGAGCAACCGATTTTATCAAGGTGGCTAACCAGAGCAAGTTCCGT
>JAUYCD010000113.1 GCA_030692375.1 Candidatus Latescibacter sp.
CGTGTATTGTTGTAGTAGCTGTGGTAATGTGGGAAAACGTGAAACGTTTTTCCAAGTAACTGTTGGAAAGTCAAAGACTTTTCAATGGTTACGTCATTTCCACAGCTTTCTTATTTTTTCATGATACTTTTGACAGTACCGAGATTTGAGATTTGGGTAATTGAAACGAGTGAAGAAGCATTATTCTCATACATGGCAACATTCTTTCAAACTGAATGCAGCGATAAGATACCCGGACAGTATTAGGGATATATTATTGTTATGTTAGAAAATAATCAGGGGAAAACGAACGAATTTTCAGTTCAGCCGTATAAAGAGTGCAAAAACGTTTCCCATACTCCGAAAAAAGAGTTTCAGTGAGGGGGAAGGGTGCAACCCTTCCTTGACAGCAAGTTTATTTTATTTTATATTGTTATGCTTGTTTAAGATATATGCGAGAGTGGCGGAATTGGCAGACGCGCCAGACTTAGGATCTGGTGGGCATTGCCCATGGGGGTTCAAATCCCCCCTTTCGCACCACTCCTTTGTCGGCCGAATCCGAGGAGCAGAAAGCGGAAGCCCGATATTTAACTTTCATGCACAGTATCCCTAAATCCAATGAGAATGAAATGAAGATTGAGTTGAAGGAAACTATCGGCTGCAAGAAAAAATTGTATGTGGAAGTGGATCAGGAAAGGTTCGATGCGGAAATTAAAAACTCCGTGAATAAACTGAGACGGGAAGTCCAGATCCCCGGATTCCGTAAAGGAAAAGCTCCCGATTCCCTGCTCTTGAGGCGCTTCGGCCCATCGATCCAGGAAGAGGCTGTCAAGGGTTTGATCCCCAAGGTGCTGAAAGAAATGTATGAATCTGAGGGGTTGAAACCCGCCGGCGAGCCTGAAATTTCGAATCTGAAAATCGGGGAGGACAGCACAGTTTCCTTCATGGTTGGGGTTGAGGAGCTTCCCGCCATCGACATTGAGGTTTTTAAAGGACTGGCTGTAACGAAAGAAGCTCTGGAAGTCACCGACGATGATGTGGAAAATACCCTCGAGCGGTACCGTCGCATGAAAGCTGTCCAGAATGAGGTCGACCGTGAGGTCCGTGAGGGCGACATTGTAGTGATAAACCTCCAGAAGCTCGATTCTTCAGGTTTGCCCATCATCGGGGATAAGTTGACGGATCAGGTGGTGGCGCTCGACGGTCAGAGTTCGCCTTCTCCGGATTTCGACCGTCAGATCGCGGGTATGAAGAAAGGCGATCACCGGGTGGTGCGGTTTACCTACGATGAATCCATTGACAATCCCAATCTGGTTGGTGTAACGGAAGTGTTTGATGTTGAAATAGTCCATATTCATGAAAATATCGTTCCGGAGCTGGATGACGATTTCGCCAGGAGTTTTGGGAATTATGCCGATCTGGCCGATCTGCGGGAGAAAACACGGAAGTATCTGGCCGGCCAGTACGAGTACAATTCCGAGCGGAAGCTGCGTGAGAGCCTGATGGATGAATTCATCCGCCAGAATCCGTTCGAGGTGCCTGGCAGCATGGTGGAGAAGATCATACATTCCGAGTTAAAAAAACTTCGTGAATCCAGGCCGGATGAGCAGATCGATGAAGCTTCATACCGTGCGCAGGTAAGGCCTGATGCAGTCAGAGGGGTGCAGAGCTACCTTGTCCTGGAAGTAGTGAAGGAAAAACAGCAGATTGAGGTTACCAAGGAAGAACTTGCCGAAAGGCTGGAGCTCATTGCACGGCTGGAAGGCGTTAATGAAAGAGAACTCAGGCGCCGGTATATCAAAAATGGACGTATTGATGAGGTGCGCGATGAAATCGCCCTGAACAAGGCGTACAAATGGATGGAAAGCGTCGCAGACATACGGGTGGAGACAGCTCAGAGGACGCCTCAGCCTTCGAGAATCATTAAACCCCGGTAAAGGAGAATTTCTTATGAATTATATTCCCTATGTTATTGAACAAACCGGTCATATTGAGAGAAGCTACGATATTTTTTCCCGTCTTCTCAAAGACAGGATTATATTTATAGGAAGAGAGATAGACGACATCATGGCCAATGTGGTTTCCGCCGAGCTTCTCTTTCTTGAGGCGGATGATCCGGATAAAGATATTTTCATGTATATTAATTCCCCCGGAGGAAGCATTCATGCAGGTCTTGCCATTTATGACACCATGCAGTATGTCAAACCGGAAGTGAACACCACCTGCCTCGGCCTGGCGGCCAGTATGGCTGCGGTGCTCCTGGCATCGGGCGCCGAAGGGAAGCGTACCAGTCTTCCCAATTCGCGGATCATGATACACCAGCCCTGGGGGAGCGGGAAAGGCCAGGCGGTGGATATTGAGATTATAGCAAGAGAAATTCTTAAGAGCAGAGATATTATTGTTGACATTCTTGCCGAAAAAACCTCGCAGTCCCGTGAGAACATCCTGAAAGACATCGACCGTGACAAGTACATGTCTCCCCAGGAAGCCAAGGAATACGGGCTGATAGACGCAATCATAACCAAAAGGACAGAATTCAAGAAATGATACGCAAAAATCCGGGTAAGGGCGGCTTATCCTGCTCTTTTTGCGGCAGAGATGCCTCGTATGTCGATAAAATAATATCTGGCCCTTCTGTCCAGATATGTTCCGAATGTGTCCGAACCTGCTATGATATCCTCAGAGAGAGCGGCGAATCCCATCCGCTTGTCCTGGATTTCGATATTCCCACTCCCGAGGTAATCAAATCCGGCCTTGACCAGTATGTAATCGGGCAGGAACGGGCCAAAAAAATGCTCAGTGTGGCTGTATACAATCATTACAAGCGCATCAAGAACAGAGGTTCCCTGGATGACGAAGTGGAGATCGAGAAGGATAACATCCTGCTCCTCGGTCCCACCGGAACCGGCAAGACTCTCCTGGCCCGGACCCTGGCCCGTCTCCTTCGTGTCCCTTTTACCATAGCGGATGCGACCATTCTCACCGAGGCCGGATATGTCGGCGAGGATGTGGAAAACATCCTGGTCAGGCTTCTTCAGGCAGCAGATTATGATCTCGAGCGTGCGCAGATCGGCATCATATATATCGATGAGATTGACAAAATCGCCCGCAAATCGGCCAATCCGTCAATTACCCGTGATGTTTCCGGCGAAGGTGTGCAGCAGGCTCTTCTCAAGATACTGGAAGGAACCGTGTCCAATATCCCTCCCAAGGGAGGACGCAAGCATCCCGAACAGGCCATGGTAGCGATAAATACGACCGATATTCTGTTTATCTGCGGCGGGGCTTTCGAAAATCTGGATGCCATCGTTCGAAGGAGAGTATACCAGAAAGCGATGGGATTCGGATCGGAAGTGCATTCCGCCAAAGATTCGAAGATAGGTGAAATCCTTGCCCGGGTGGAGCCGGATGATCTGAACAAATTCGGGTTGATCCCGGAAATTATCGGCAGGCTGCCTCTCTACTGCTCGCTGGATGAGCTGGATGAGAATGCCCTTTTGAACATCCTCACTGAACCAAGGAATGCCCTTGTAAAGCAATACAAACGTTTGTTCGAGCTGGACGGCATCGATCTCGAATTCGATTCGAAAGCGCTGGACAAGGTGGTTCAAATCAGCGTTAATAAAGGCACAGGCGCACGGGGTCTCAGGAGTGTAATGGGCAGGGCGATGATGGATATCATGTTTCGCATCCCCTCGATGCCCGGAGTAAAAAAGGTAATTATTACTGCGGAAACAATTGAAAATAACACAATGCCTATTATCGAGAGCGGGGACGGCGCTGTTCTCAAGATAGCATGATAAATACTCTGAAAAAGGAGTCTGTAGTCCCACATGCCCGAAAATAAGGATAAATCCATTCTATCGTCAGAACGCAATTCCGAAGATGTCTCAAGTTTTCCGGAGGAAATGCCCCTTTTGCCGCTCCGGGATGTCGTACTGTTTCCCTACATGGTAGTACCGATTCTCGTTATGCGGGAATCTTCCATCGGGGCATTACAGGCTGCCCTGGTAAGGGACCGCTTTATTTTTCTCGTCCTCCAGAAAGATCCGGAAGTCGAAAACCCCCAGATGAACGACATCTATCGAACAGGAGTGGTCGGAAGGGCGCTGCAGGTGCTCAAGCTCCCCAACGGGACAGCCAAGGTACTGGTTGAAGGCCTGGTCCGCGGGGAGATAACCGGCATGGAGAAGGCGGAGGACCACTACCGGGTCCAGGTGAATATACAGAAGAGAGAAGGGGAGGCCACCTCACGGTTCAAGGCGCTGGTACGGAATGTATCCGGCAGTTTCTCCACCTATGTGAAGCTTTCCAAGGGTATACCCGATGAAGTGCTCATGAATCTCCCCCCCGCTGATGATCCTCAACGCCTGGCTGATACCATTTCCGCGCACCTCATGGTGAAGCAGGACATCAGGCAGAATCTCCTCGATACAGCAACTGTCCGTGACCAGTTGACCATCCTGGCCGGCATTCTGGTAGAGGAAACCGAAATCCTGGAGCTTGAGCAGACCATCGACAAAGAGGTACGTGAGCGGCTTCAGAAATCCCAGAAGGACTTCTACCTGCATGAACAGATGCGGGTTATCAAGGAAGAACTGGGCGAGGACGACGAGAGCGACGGCGAAATCAAGGATCTGGAGGAGCGCATCAAGAAATCCGGCATGCCGGAGGAGGCTTCTCACAAGGCGATGGAGGAACTGGCAAAGCTCCGAAAGATGCATATAATGTCGCCTGAATCCACCGTGGTTCGGAATTACCTGGACTGGCTGCTTTCTCTTCCCTGGAAAAAGCGCACCCGGGACAATCTGGATATAAACAAGGCCAAGACTATTCTGGATGAGGATCATTTTAGCCTTGAAAAACCGAAGGAGCGTATCCTCGAATACCTGGCGGTGCTCAAGCTGGCTAAAAAAATACGGGGTCCTATTCTTTGCTTCACCGGTCCTCCCGGAACGGGGAAAACCTCGCTGGGGAAGAGCGTTGCCCGGGCGCTCGGGAGGAAGTTCGTGCGGGTCTCCCTCGGCGGCATCCGTGATGAGGCGGAAATACGGGGGCACCGTCGGACCTACATCGGTTCCCTTCCGGGACGGATAATTCAGAACATGAAAAAAGCAGGCACCAGGAATCCGGTTTTTCTCCTCGATGAGATCGACAAGATCGGCATGGATTTCCGGGGGGACCCGTCATCGGCCCTTCTCGAGGTGCTCGATCCCGAACAAAACAACAGCTTCAGCGATCATTTTCTCGAGGTGGACTTCGATCTTTCCGAAGTGCTGTTCATTACCACTGCCAATTTCGAGGACAATATTCCTATTCCTCTCCTGGACCGTATGGAGATCATCCAGCTTTCGGGTTATCTGGAATATGAAAAAATCGGTATAGCGGAAAAGCACCTCATCCCGAAACAGATGGAAGCCTGCGGGCTTACTGAAAATCTTATCGCTTTCGATCGCGAAGCCCTTATCAAGACAATCAACCGGTATACCGCCGAGGCGGGGGTGCGGAATCTCGAACGCTCCATCGCCACTATTTGCCGCAAAGTAGCACGTGAGGTGGTGTCCAGGAAAAAAAATGGGAAGCATGTCATAACCGTCCGGAATCTCCAGAAATATCTCGGCATTCCGAAAGTCCGGGAAAAACGCATCGAAAAAATCGATCAGGTCGGAATGGCAATCGGCCTTGCCTGGACACCGGTCGGGGGAGAGATTCTTTACATCGAGACTTCGTTCATGCCTGGAAAGGGCGAGCTTATCCTTACCGGACATCTGGGAGATGTGATGAAGGAAAGCGCCCGGGCGGCGCTGACCTACGCCAAATCCAACATGGCAGCCCTGGGAATAGGTGAAGGCGCGTTCGACAACAAGGATGTGCATATCCATGTGCCGGAGGGCGCTATTCCGAAGGATGGCCCCTCTGCCGGGGTTTCGATCATAACCTCCCTGGTATCGGCGGCGAGCGGAATCCCGGTATCGCGGAATGTAGCCATGACCGGAGAGATTACTCTCAGAGGCAATGTGCTTCCTATCGGAGGGATAAAAGAGAAATCACTGGCCGCCAAAAGGAGCGGAATAAAAACGGTGATCATTCCAAAAAAGAATGAAGCCGATCTGGGCGATCTCCCGGATGAGATAAAGAAAAACCTTACCTTTATTCTTGCGGAGCATATCGAAGATGTCCTTCTCCATGCGCTGGTTAGATCCTGAAACGGTTTCATCGTTCCCGCTTCTATTTCGAAAAACAATTTCGGTTATGTCGTTAAGTCAGCAGCATACAGTAAATAAGAGAATTGAGTGCTTCTGTGTCTTTAAAATCCCCCCTGCCTTCGGCATCCCCCCTTATTAAGGGGGGAATTTAGGGAGAGGATTCTGTCAAATCCTAATAAATGTTTACATATTACTACAATTTTCTTTTTCCCCCCTTAATAAGGGGGGTAGGGGGGATTAACCCTTCGGATGATCTCTTTAGCTTACTTAACGACATAACCGAAAAAACAATTATCTATGACGTCAAGTATACATCTGGAATTTTATCGTTCGGTATTTTCCCTGAAGGATCTGCCTGTTTCCGGATTACCGGAGATATGTATATCCGGAAGGTCGAATGTGGGTAAATCTTCATTGATCAACTGTCTTGCAAACCGTCACAGCCTGGCACGGACCTCCCGGAAGCCCGGAATGACCCGCGCCCTTAATTTCTACCTGACAGATGCGGGATTCTACCTGGTTGATCTTCCGGGGTATGGTTATGCGAAGGTGCCAAAAACGGAAAGAAATCTTTTCGCCGCCCTGGTGAATCCGTACCTGGAGAACCGTGCAGCTTTCCGGGGAATTATCCAGCTTTTGGATGCCCGGCACGGTCCCACCGGGGGAGATTTTATCATGATCGAATGGATAAAAAAGCGGGGCGGAAATGCGCTGTATGTTTTCACCAAGGCGGACAAGCTGACCGCAAGGGAAAGAGCCGTGATACATACAACATATGGGGAGGAATTTGGGGTGGAGAATATGGTGATATTTTCCGCCCGCACAGGAATGGGTCTTGATTCCGTCCATTCCTGGATCGAAAGGGTTGTGATAAACCCTTTCGATGCCGAAACGGTTTAATCGTTCCACAAGTTCGGCATGACGAGGTCACCCTGAACTCGTTTCAGGGTCTATATGTATCTATAAATTTTAGGAGATATTCATGAAGACGCGCCTGTTTACCCCCGGCCCGGTCATGGTCCCGGAAAAAGTTCTCCTCAAGATGGCCGAACCGGTGTTCCATCACCGCACTCCTGAGTACGAGGTTCTCTTCGCCGATATTTGCGGAAAGCTGAAGAAACTGTTTTTGACCGAGGGAGATGTCATTACCCTGGCTTCCTCGGGGACCGGCGCCATGGAAGCCGCGGTGGTCAATATCCTCGCCCGTGGCGACAAGGCCATAGCGGTCCGCGGCGGGAAATTCGGGGAAAGGTGGTATGAAATCTGCACCGCATACGGCATTGAAACCATCCCCCTGGATGTGCAGTGGGGATATGCGGTGACCCCGGAGGCGCTGAAGAAAGCGTTGGATTCCAATCCCGGAGTCAAGGCTGTCTTCACCACCCAGTCCGAAACCTCGACCGGCGTGTTCACCGATATGAAAGCTCTGGGAGAGGTCATGAGGGATTATGACGCCGCTCTGGTGACCGATGCGGTTTCCGGCCTCGGGGTGCACGAGCTGAGACCGGATGACTGGGGAATCGATATCGTGGTTTCCGGCTCGCAGAAAGCCATCATGCTACCTCCGGGACTGGGATTTATCTCTGTCGCCAGGGATTCCTGGAGGCTTATGGAACGCGCCAACCTGCCCCGGTATTACTGGGATCTCCGGAAATACAAGAAATCCATGGACAAAAACCAGAACCCTTTCACACCGCCGGTCACCCTTTTAGTGGGGCTGCAGGAATCTCTGAACATGATCCTTAACGAGGGGCTGGAAAATATCTGGAAACGTCATGCTCTCGTCGCCCAAGCCATGCGGGCAGGGGTAAGGGCTCTCGGGCTCGGAATTTTTCCGAAAGATTATTCAAATGTTCTCACCACCATTTCTATCCCAGAAGGTGTAGACTGCGGCAAATTGGTGAAAGCGCTGAAGAAGAACGGCATTTTCCCTGCCGGGGGCCAGGATTCGCTCAAGGGAAAGATCGTCCGCATCGCCCACATAGGCTATCTGGATGAATACGATGTCCTGGCGGCGCTTTCCGGCCTTGAATTTTCTCTCAGGGAAACCGGATATGCTTTCGAGGCGGGCAGTTCTCTCAAAGCCGCGCAAAAGGTACTGATCGAAAGATAAAAGAGACAGGAGTTTGAATGATGTATAAAGTGCTCATCAGCGATAACGTCTCCAGGGAATGTGTGGAAATCCTCCGGGCGGCGGAAGACATCGAAGTTACCTTCAATACCAAGCTGACCCCTGAGGAATTCAAGAAAATAATAGGTGAATACGATGCTCTTATCGTGCGAAGCGCCACAAAAGTAAAGGGAGAATTTCTGGAAGCCGCCGAGAAATTGAGAGTGATCGGCCGCGCCGGCGCCGGAGTGGATAACATCGATGTGAAAAAGGCCACCGACCAGGGAATAGTGGTCATGAACACTCCCGGCGGAAACACGGTATCCACCGCCGAACACGCGTTTTCACTCATGATGTGCCTTGCCCGGAACATTTCCCAGGCGGACAAATCGGTAAAGGAAGGAAACTGGAATCCCAAAAAATACATGGGTGTGGAGCTCCGTGGCAAGACCCTCGGGATTATCGGGCTCGGGAATATCGGCCGAGCGGTGGCGCAGCGGGCGCTCGCTTTCCAGATGAGGGTGCTCGGAGTCGATCCATTTATTTCCCGTGAAATGGCCGAGCGGATGAGCATAGAACTCTCCACGCTCGACCGGGTCTGGGAGGAAGCCGATTTCATCACCGTACATACGCCGCTGACCGACAATACAAAGCACATGATCAACGCCCAGACCATTGCCAAATGTAAAAATGGAGTGCGGATCATCAACTGCGCGCGGGGCGGCATCGTCGATGAGCAGGCTCTGTATGCCGCTCTGGAATCCGGCAAAGTGGCCGGAGCGGCGCTCGATGTCTATGAGCATGAACCTCCGGAGAATAATCCGCTGGTCAAAAGCGAGAAGGTGGTGAGCACCCCGCATCTCGGCGCTTCCACAACCGAAGCCCAGGATATTGTGGCGGTGATGATCGCCGAGCAGGTGAAAGATTTTCTCCTCAAAGGAGAGGTAAGGAATGCGGTGAACATGCCCCCGCTGCCTCCCGATGTATTCGAGCAGATAAAACCGTATATCGAGCTGGGAAAGCGTATGGGTTCCCTCCTCGGCCAGCTTGGCGAGGGACAGCTCTCCGGCATAGACATTACCTATTACGGTGACATACGCAAATATGACTCCTGGACCATCACTTCTTCCGTTCTCGAAGGTTTATTGACCAGGGGATATTCCGAAGGAGTGAACCTGATCAATGCCAAGCGCACCGCCGATAAACTGGGCATCAGGGTGGACGAGATTAAATCCTCCGAGGAGAAGGATTACAAGAGCGCTCTCGAGGTCGGTATCAATACTACCGGGGGAGAAATGGCGCTTCTCGGTACAGTTTTCGGGAAGAAAGATCTGCGCATCGTGCGGTTCGAGGGTTATGATCTCGAGTTTGTCCCCCAGGGTTACTTTCTTATCTGCGGGAATAAGGACCGGCCGGGGCTGATCGGAGACATCGGCACCGTTCTCGGTCGAAAGGGCATCAATATCGCCCATATGACCTGGGCGCGGATGTCGCAGGCGGGCGATGCAATCGTGGTGCTCAGCACGGACGAGCAGGTAGACAAGCCTACTCTTGAGGAAATAAAATCCATCAAGGGTATTGAATGGGCGAGATGTGTGGATTTATAAAAGGAAAATAATGTAAAAGACATTTTCTCAGTATATAACGGCAAAAGGATTTTTATAAGTGAAATTTCTAAAGATGTGATATCTTCTCTTTGAATCAACTAGTTTCGACGAATCTTTAACAGTTATTTTGAATTTTCAGTAAAAATGGCTGTGCCTATCAGGGCAAAGATCGTCAGCGCAGAATTGAACCCGATAAACGGTGTAAACAGGGCGAATCCCAAAGCGCAGAGAAGAAAGAAACAAGAGTATACCACGATATTTTTTCTTATCTGGTCATGCGAGTTCGTCCCCAGAAATAGAACAGAAGCTGACGTATGCGGCTTATGATCTCAGCTTTCGCCTTGGACCACCCCCGCGACGGTAGAGGACGATGGAAGTGATAGACTGACTTACTATAAAAACAAGAGCTGAAGGCCATATCAGATATTGTATAAGTTGAAAATTTATCAAGGCAGTACTCCCAATCCGGTTCTGCATCCAGAGAGAAATTCCAATCAGCCCGAAGATAAAAAAGCAAAAGAAAGTCACTATTCCTGCATTTCGAGCCCTATTAAAAATAACTATATCGCGTTCATCCATGTCAGGCCCTTGCTGATAAAGTTCAGAGGTCTCCGGTTCAGATTCAAAAGTAGACCGTTTACGCAATTTGTAATAAAGAAAAGTCAAAACACTTAGAGCTACGGCATTGAACATGGAAATTGATATCATCAATGCAGGGTTATAAGGCACCTTTATGATGATCAAGAAAAGGATCATAAAAAAGATTACGAAACTGAGAATGAGACCTGCGATTAGGAATTTCTTATATGGGTAATGGGTTACCGTGCCCTGATCATCGATTGTGATGAACTCGCTGCGATTTCTCTGCTTAAACAATGTTTTACCAAATGCTACGAGTGCTAACAGCGCAAAAGCGGCCAATGCTGCCTTCGAAGCGCGGGCTGCTCCGATTTTATCCTCGAACGCAAGGAAGAGAATTATATACACCATTGCCGTTATCATGCAAACGGCCAGGTTATACCATGCAATCTTTTCATTACGGTTCATTACATCACACCCGGCGGTAGAGGATAATGGGCGTAATCGACTGGACGGTAATGTATATCTTCAGAACATTTTAGACATATAGCAGAAGCCATATCAACCTTCCCATGAAAGGTTAATAGCAATGTTTAATTACTTTTTTTTCAATACAAATTATAATATTCGCTTATCGAGTTAACTCCGCATAGGTAATAGTGGAGGTATTCAGACAAGCAGTTAAGAGTCTGTCAGTAATCAGTAATTCATTGAATCGCCGGTTAAAGCGATAACAAAATTCATTCAGGTAACTTTGAAGATGTTT
>JAUYCD010000114.1 GCA_030692375.1 Candidatus Latescibacter sp.
AAGCATTCGCTCCTTCAACTCTTCAGGTGTCAAATGCGAAACAATGACTGCCTTTCTCATCTCCTCTACCTCCTTCTGGGGAAATATTCCCACAAGGAAGTATACTATCATTCTTTAACGTATGCAAGCGAAATAGTATAACCAATTCTCCTCCAGTATAATACAGACCTCTTCGCGTATTATCTCCGCCAATATAGCTATGACCAATAGCAGGCAGAAGAAGTGAACCAGCAATAGCAAAGGCATAGGATTTCTTTTGATTCGGTATATCATCACAAAATGCATTGTACGAAACAAAACTCAATACACAAAGTAATAAAGCTATTTTCATAACTTTGCCTTGAATGTAAGAATCTTATAAGTTGACAATCCAGGGTGTTAAGGTAATAAACATAATATTGCTAATTACTTACCAAAATGCTTAGATGGTTAAAAACTTTTATTTTATTTTATTATTTTTCTTATTATGAGAAGGTGTTCTGGATTCAAATATGTAGAGATATAAGAAATATATATAACGGAGAGGCATCAAATTTTACAGCATATAATCCTGACTCTTTAAACATCGAGTTCCACCACGATTTCAGGACAATTTTGCTCTTCATCGAGAACAGGGTCTATCTCGGAAGCAACGAATTCATCAACCTGTTCCGGCGCCCTTCCGACATAAAGAGCAGGATCCATAAGGCTGTCAAGCTCCTTCATGTCGAGGTCGAATAAACCCGATTTACCTATACGCCGGATCAAGTCATTGTCTGCTCCCTCGGTTTTTACCTTCCATCCCGCTTCCTGCGCCATGCGCCGGAGAGCTTCGTGAAGGGTCTGACGGTCTCCGCCCTTTTTCACCGCCTGCATGAGGATGTTTTCCGAGGCGATAAACGGAAGCTCCTCCATGATCCTCCGCCGGATGACGGCCGGATAGACCACCAGTCCCGCGCTGATATTGATGGCCAGGCGCAGCACCGCATCGGTGGCGAGAAACATCTGGGGGATCGAGAGACGCTTGTTGGCGGAATCGTCCAGGGTACGCTCGAACCATTGTGAAGAAGCGGTGAAAGAGGGACTGGATTCGAGCGATTGAACAAAACGGGCAAGCGAAGCAATCCTCTCCGAGCGCATGGGATTGCGCTTGTAAGGCATGGCGGAAGAGCCGACCTGGGATTTCTCGAACGGCTCCTCAATCTCCTTCAGGTGCGCCAGGAGTCTTAGATCATTGGACATTTTGGCGAGGGACTGGCATACTCCGGCCAGAAACGACGCCACACGGGCATCCACCTTCCGGGTATAGGTTTGACCGGTAATGATAAAAGCATTTGGGAACCCGAAAGCCCTGCTGACCATGGCATCCAGTTTTTTCACCTTTTCATGATCGCCGTCGAAAAGGCTCAGGAAGGAAGCCTGCGTGCCGGTTGTCCCTTTCACTCCACGGAATCTCAGGGTGGAAAGCACATACCGGAGGTCGTGATAATCCATCACCATGTCCTGCATCCAGAGCGCGGCCCTTTTCCCGACCGTGGTAAGTTGAGCCGGCTGGAAATGGGTAAATCCGAGAGTGGGCAGCGACCGGTGTTCCAGGGCGAATTTTTTCAGGTTGCGGAGCGCATTCACCACTCCGTACTTAATAACCTGAAGGCCGTCACGCATCTGGATCAGGTCTGTATTGTCGCCCACATAGGCGGAAGTCGCTCCAAGGTGGATAATCGGGCGCGCGGAGGGGCATTGATCGCCAAACGCATGGATATGGGCCATTACATCATGGCGGAATTTTTTCTCATAGGCTTCGGCGGCATCCAGATTCAGGTCATTGACGTGACTCTCCATCTCACAAATCTGTTCAGCGGTGATGGGCAGTCCCAGGTCCTTTTCCGCTCTGGCAAGCTCGACCCAGAGCCTCCGCCAGGTGGTGAATTTCACCCGGTCTGAAAAGATGGCGCTCATTTCGGGAGAAGCGTATCGTGTTGAAAGAGGGTTTGTATAGGTATCGATTTTTTCCATCAGAACAACCTGACCTTGAATTTCATATCCTTGGTGTATTTCCCGGGATCGCGCCTGAAATCGGTTACAAATGAATCGAGAGTGGCGTTCGTCTGCCGCAGTTCATTGTAAAGGTCATCGGTCTTGATCAGTTTGGCTAGGGTGCCGTTTCCGGATTTCATGTATGCGGCGAGCGTATCCACTGTTACAGAGATAGGCTGAAGCGCCGTAAGCGTTTCGCTCAGCCTGTCAGAAGAAACCTGGAAACTGTCGATAGCCCTTGCCAGCCTTGCATCGGTAGAGTTCATGAAAGTCCGTATGTCACCGGAAGTGGTATCCACATTCTTCAGAGCAGTGGATAGTGATTTACGGTTCTCTTCAGCAATTATACGATATGCGGAGAGGGTCTTCCGTACATTCTCCAGAGTCTGTTCGAAAGCGGAAGACAGTTTTACGAAATCCACATCACGGTTGAATTTGGCGCCTGCCGTATTTAGTTGATTCAACACTGTTTCCGATTTTGCAATAAGATCCTGGAAGCCGGGAGTATCGGCGCCTGTTTGAATCCGGCTCATGTCAAGCGGTTCTTTCGCTTTCCCGGGATCTATCACCAGGGCCTTATCCCCCATGAGACCAATCTCGTAAACCCTGAACCGTGCATCGGAATGAAGCTGCACCGTTTTCCTGATGGAGAAAATTACAATCGCAAGGTTTTCAGAATTCAGGGTAATCCTGCTGATTTTTCCAACCTTGACTCCAGACAGTGTGACCGGGTCTCCAACCGATACTCCCTTGCTGTCGCGGAAAAGGACGCTCATGGTATTCGTTTTAAGTCCGGGTTTATACTCTTTTATCCAGAACACGCCGCCGAAAAGGATGATCAGGGCGAAAATGGTAGTAAACCCGACTTTCAATTTTACAAGGGAAGTTGCCATGCGGTATTCCTGCCCGTTCTACAAGAGTTCCAGCACATCCACGCTCTCATGTTCCGGGAGGTCGCGGAAATCGAGTTTGACTCCGGCATCCCAAAGCGCTTTCAGGTGTATCGAGTCAGTTTCATCCACAAATATATAATCGAGTATCTCCCGTTTCCCCTTTATGGAATGCATGCCTCCGACATTAATAGCGCTGATCTGTGCGCCGTTTTTCACCACTTCGCAGGCATCTCGCGGCGACTCGAAAAGAACATAAGCATTCATTTTATCCGCGTTGAGTTTGTTTATGACCGGAGCTGCATCCTTAACCCTGACAACTATTCCTTTTATGGTCAACGGAAGGGCGGCAAGACAGATTTCGCTTTCCCATTCGCACGAGGCAACAGTATCGGATACGACCAGGATGATATCCGGTTTCATGCACTTGCCCCAACCTTCGGTAACCTGTCCATGAATGAGCCGATCATCGATTCTTGCAAGTACTATCGGCATAAATCCTCTGGTTCATTCGGCGATTATTCCGCGCTTCCCATCCGTTTCAAGAATGGCCGGAATCTCGTCGAAAGGAATCACGGCACGCTTGTGGAGAAACGACAAGAGCATCGGGAGATTAAATCCGCTCAGAATGTGGCATGCGGGCAGCTTGGCAAGCTTGGCCGCACGCCAGCATGAACCCCCGTAAACATCGACGAAAATGCACACTTCCGGGTTGGGAAGAAAAGAGCACTCTTCCCTTATTTTATCCGCCAGCTCTTTGGTGGAACACCCTTCGTTGGATAACCCCTTAAGATTCTCGAAAACTCCGTAAATACCTTCCAGGGCATGCAGCAGGGCATCCCCGACTCTTTTATGTGCAATAACCACACCGTAAATCATTCTTTCTTTTTTCTCTCCCGCAAAAGCCTTTCGTTTTCTTTGATTTTAGCGATCTGACGCTCGGCCAGGTCAAGAGCGGCATTAAAACCACGGGTTTTCAGGAGATGGTTCAACGCAATGGATTCCACAATAACCGCGATATATTTTCCCGGATAGATGGGTACCTCCACACGGGGAATGTCAACATCGAGGATGGTGGTAATGTTTTCATCAAGACCGGTACGGGTGATCGGCTGGCTGGAGTCCCAGTCTACCAGATGCACCTCGATTTCAATCCTCTTCTGTATCCGGGTAGCCCGGATGCCGAACATCTTCTGCACATCCACAATGCCCACACCGCGGATTTCGATGAGCGACCGGGTCATCTCATTGGCGGTACCCACGATGATTCCCCTCGACTTACGGATTATATATACAATATCATCGGCCACAAGACGATGGCCTCTTTCAATGAGGTCAAGGGTGATTTCGCTCTTTCCGATGCCCGGCCGTCCCACAAAAAGCAGCCCCATGCCGTATACATCCACCAGAGTACCGTGCATGATGGTGGAAGGGGCAAAAAAATCTTCGAGATAATAACTGAACAGGTGGACGAACTGTGTCGTGGTTAACAACGAAGTGATCAAGGGGATTTTTTTTTCATCACAGATCTCGATCAGTTCTTCAGGCGCATGTAACCCATTGGTAAGCAGAATACAGGGCAGATCGAACTGGCAGATGATTTCAAATGATTCTATCCGCCGTTTTTTAGACAGCGTTTCAAGATACAACATTTCCGTATTTCCAAGGAGCTGCGCACGATTATAGGTAAAAAGATCGACAAAACCGGCGAGCGCCAGGCCGGGACGGTTCAGTTCGGGGGAGATGATCACATTATGGAGGCCGCCTTTGCCCCCAATCAACTCAAGACTGAGCCTCTCCTTGTTTTCGTTGAAAAACGATCCGACCGTTATGGCTTTCACCGTTCAATCCCCTTGTTTAGCGGAATGCTGTCAGGATTAAAAAAAAATTATACACCTTTTTACGGTTTTTTACAACTAAAATTCTTTTTCCTCTTCGGTTTCAATCGGCAGCTCTTCCGGAACCGTAGGCGGTTTAACCACCCGATGGTCAATGACTTTGCTCCGAATCTTCTGTAACTGTACCTTGGCCTTTTCAACCACTTCATCCAGCGCTCTCACCTGGTTGAAATCTTCATGGGTGGCGGCGATAACAAGGCCGGGAATGCGGAGTGAAATCTCCGCTCGAATCAAAGGATTCTTTTTTTTGTCAAACGTGATGTTACCGTCCTCGATACGGTTGTGAAACTTGGAAAGTTTCAATACCTGCTCTATGGCCATAGCTTTGAATTGTTCATCGCATTCTTCATGTCTGCATGTGAAAGAAACGGGGAAGTCATACTTTTTTGTCATGTTTTTTCTCCATCTTTTTGTCAAGAAAATAAAGAGGAAAACCATAGGATTGCGGATACTCAGCGTTCGCCTCTTTCTATTTGTTTTTTTAATATTCCGATCACTTTTTCAATTTCACGAAGTCCTGCCGGATACTCCGGCATGTAACCGATGCCTGCAACGCCGCATTCAAAGATCTCCCCGCATTTTTCAGGATCATTCCCGCACAGGGCCACAACGGGAGCTGCGAAACGCGAAACCAGATTTTTTATGTTGGCAATGCTCCCGGAATCTCCCGGATGATAAGTTACCGGCTTTGTAAGCAGGTAATCAGCGCCGTCTGAGAGTACGTAATCACTATCGGCGCAGTGATACAGTGAAAAACCGGTCACAAATCCGCAGCCGGATAGTTTCCGGCAGGACTCAACCGGCGCATCGCGGGAACCTACCAGAACTCCATCCGCTTCAAGGATAAGGGCAATGTCCAGGCGGTCATTCATCATGGACGAAACGCCGCTTTTTCTGCAGACCGAGGCCATCATTTCAGCATTTTTTATGAAATCGCGGTCACCGGAGATTTTGTCACGGTACACCACAGTACCTGCGCCAGCGTCGGCTATGACCCCGGTAAGCTCCGAAATATTCATTTCCGGATACCGTTCGTAATCGATTATCACATAGACGCCAAGCCTTTCCCTGCTGGTCGATGTGTGTGCCTGAAGAAGCGCCGCCAGAGCTTTTTCCGCTTCATAGAGGCGAAAGCGGATGAGTTTAAACTGCACCGAAAGATTCGGGTATACCAGCTTCACATATTCTTCAAGGGCGCGTACCGCTTCCTGCGCCCGCCCCGCATTCGCCCGTATGATTGCAAGGACATCGGTCCGGTCTCGCTCGGAGTCGGTTTCGCCATTCCTGAGCACATCATGTTCTGAATCACGTGCCATGAGCATAAGCCTGTCCAGCATTTTTTCCGACCTGGCTATGGATACCAATGAATGGCGGATCTCCTTGATTTCGCTGGTAATACGGCTGTCATTCAACAGCATACGGGCGGTTTCTTCAAGGATTCTGATACCCTCGACTGCCCTGTTCATATTGGCATCGAGAAGCCGCAGGATATCCCGGTTCATGGTATGCATCTCTCTCTCCCACCCCATAGTTCAAAGACCCATACGTGTTCCGGGAAAAAAAAAGCCCCGGATTTCTGTTTGATAACTCTGGAGCTTGCGGCATACTACGGTACATGTGTTTATTCATTGGAAAGATTGCTGAAATTAAGGTTAATATGTCCTTCGCTTTTTTCTTGAACAATTTTTACCATCCAGCCCTTTACTTCTTTCCCGTGAATTTTAATCTTCTTGGGTATCTTTTCCAGAACCTGTGCATCAGGACTTAATCCCGAGAACTTTCCATTAATATCACGACAGAAAATCCATTCGGTTCCAATGTCTGCATTTTTTTGCGGCATACCGATCCTCATTATTCCCGGAAGTAATCCGGATAGATGCGTTCTACTTTCTTACGGCCCATATACCCCTTTACAAGTTCCATAAAAATTCCGATATCGCGGTCGAGATCCCGGTTTATTCCGTCATAGTAAAAAACACGGCATGGGATTTCATCGTGATCTCTGGCAAAGGATGGGTAAATTGCTTCGGATACGATTCCGTTCATGCAGGTAAAGGGACTTATATCCACAATCCCATCCACCCCTTTCGAGTAACAGTAGCCCGACCGTCCAAGACTGAGCGCCATCTCGCCGAGCGCTCCGGAAGCCGGAAGATAATTTTCAGTAAGCTGTGCAATCACATCCGTGTCGACTGGCTCTTCATAGCCTTTGAAATCCTCATGAAACGGCTCAATGAGCTTGTGTTCGTCGGAACGCATGACATACGTCTTCAAGTGAGAAATTGCCATTTCTTTCGAAAATCTTTTGCCAAGTCGCCGTAAGTTGACACGATGGCTCCAGTCGCAGTAAAATATCCATTCCCCCACATCCGCTATCCAGGTTTCAGCCCCGTGCTCCTCCAGTTTTTTAAGCATATTTTCGTTGGCGAAACGGTTATGACGGCAGAATATCTCACCCAGGACTGCAATAAGCGGTTTGCCCTTACTATAATCGGCATCTATCGCCCGGAATTGGTCGCGGGACCGTTCCAATTCAGTTCGCAGCAGGGAAGTGCGTTTACCGAATCCAAAATCCGTGCGCTCCATCATTATTTCGCACCGTTGAAGCGCCTCTTCATAAATCCTGTCGGTTGTGCCTTTCACCTTTTCGTAGGGGCGGGTTTTGAGGAGCATCTTTCGCAGGATGTCTGCAGCGATAAGACTCCCCCATGCAATTCGAAAAAAGGTAATAATCCCCCGGCCTGCATCGCCATATCCGTTTTTGGAAGAAGGGTTGAGTATCATTATATCATGAAAGCCGAGCTTGGAGAGCACAGTATCCAAGAGGGGCCAGTACTGGCCGAAACGGCAGGGACCGTCTGAATCCGGCATCAGGAAAGCGGTCTTCGACGGGTCAAATCCTTCCTTCTCCGTTACCTTGAGAAAATCTCCCAGTGTTATTTTTTCGGGAAAACACTCTTCTCCCGAAGAATGCATCGCCCCAAGTTCAAGGGTTCGCTCATCAGAAGGGGGAATAACCTGTGCATCTATTCCGGTGGAGCGGTAAGCCGCCGCCAAAAGCCTGGCGCCGACCTGGGTCATCGGATGAATGTACAGCGTTCTCCCTGTTAAAGATTTTTTTCCGTTTCCTTTCACTGTTTTACCTCCCAGGCACACAGAAATCCCTTTGAATCAAGATAAGCTTCGCATCTGGTCATCATGCCTGCATCGTTGGAATGGCCGTCGAACTGCAGAACCAGGAACGGCCTGCCCAGTGCATCACGAACATACTGTTTGATAAACGAATCCGGGCCGCATTTGAAATTGGTAATATAGATGATATCGAAATTCGGCTCATCCGAAAGTTTACTGGCAGTCTGAAGAATTTTTTTCCCGTAGTTCCAGAACATATTCTTGTTGATATGGTCTATTTTGATGCCCTGTACATCGAGGAAGTCCATGGGAATGACATTTATCCCGTAAATTCCGGAAAGTTTGGCCGCCACTGACAGGTTTATGGCACGGTCGAAAACATTGTATGCCCTTCCCACCAGGATGATAGCCTTTTCTCCTGCTTTTTTAACTGCCTCCACAGCTTTTCGGCCTTCTTCATGCAGGCTCTTTCTGAATTCACTCTGGGCCTCATATGCCATATCAACCGCACGGTTTGATCGTTCCCGTGGTATTCCGAATTTTTCCACTGCCTGAGCCAGTTCCTTCCTGATGATCTTTTCCCCGTCACGGAAATGCAAAGTAGGCTTCAGAATCCGGTTACGATGGGAACGGAAAACAGGGCTGTGTTCGGCGACAAAAGGCAGAGTAGAACCCCATACGCAGACATAAGATTCCCTTTCCATCACCTCCGTTTCGGAATTGATGATATTGGGGAGCCATACATAATCAACTCCCCGGTCGAAAAGGGCTTTCACGTGCCCATGCGCCACGATGATCGGGTGACATGGTTCCGCCACAACGCTCTCTATCCCCATGTTTGCGATGGATGTATTGGTTGTATCGGAAAGAACCGTGCGAAACCCGCATTCAGACAGGAATACGTTGTAAAACGGCAGCTGGTCATAGGTATACATGGTCATGGGTATTCCTATCACCGGGCCTGACTGGCCGTTCTCGCGGAATGTCTTGAGGAGGAGTTCATCACGGATTTTATACAGATCATCGATGACCGGCGATTTCGAAACTTTTTTCCTTTTACGGTAGCGGTCGGAACACTTGTCTCCCCAGTACGTTTTCTCGCCGTCGACCGTGAATTCCTGGATGGCGCAGAAATTACTGCATCCTTTGCAGGTGAATTCCTTCAGCGCATAGTTTATTTTCGACAGGTCAAAGCCTTTGAAAGTAGAAGGGTCTCCGGTGGACTCTATTTTTCTTTTGGCGAGGAGGGCTTCTCCGATCGCGCCGATTACACCGTTGAAGGGGGGAACGATGATTTCCTTCCCGGTAACCTGCGCAAACGCCGCAGCTACTGAATCATTATAGGCGGTTCCACCCTGGAAGAAGATGGTGCCGCCGATTTTTCTTCCCCGGACGACACGATTCAGATAGTTGTAAACCACCGAATAGGCAAGTCCGGCGATAATATCCTCTTTGGATGCGCCGCGCTGCATGTACGAGTTGACATCACGTCCCATAAAAACGGTGCAGCGCTCGCCGAGGCGAAGGGGACTCCCGGAAGAAAGCGCAAGCTCGGCAAATTCACCCTTTATACTTACGCCGAGGTCTTCCGCCTGCTCCTCGAGGAAGGAGCCGGTTCCGGCGGCGCAGGCGTCATTCATGGTGAAATCCACCACGATTCCATCTTCGATGGAGATATACTTGGAGTCCTGGCCGCCTATCTCGAAAATGGTATCGACTTCCTTTCCCAGCATAGTACGGCTGATAAGAAGCGCTCCGGTTTTATGGGCGGTAATCTCGTCGTTGATGGTGTCTGCGCCGATGAGAATGCCGATGAGTTCCCGGCCGGAGCCGGTGGTGCCGACGCCCTTGATCTCTATCCTGTCCCCTATTTCCCTCTCGATCTCCCTGAGACCTTCGCCGACCACCTCTATCGGACGGGCTTTTGTGGGAACGTAGATTTCCTTGATCACATTTCCCCGGGTATCGATCACCGCCAGGTTCGTGCTCACCGAACCGATATCGACTCCGAGATACACCGGAATCCGTTCTGCGCCATCGGGAAAGTTGAATGGGGTGATGTTTTCCCTGAGCAGCCTGACATCCTTGAGCGAGAGCTTATCCATCGAGGGAAATTCATAGGAAAGCTTCCCGCCGATCCGCGCAATTTCCACCGGCGATACTCCCTGCGCCAGGATCGCACAGCCGAGCGCTCCCAGCCAGCACATGGTTTCCGGAACCACGATATCATCGTCGCCAAGCTCAAAAACTTCTTTTATAGAACGCCGCATTCCGGAGTTCAAGGCTACACCGCCGATAAAGAGGACCGGCGGTACCACTTTCTTGCTGCGACTGATGACGCTTTTGAAATTACGGGAGACGGCATTACTGAGGCCCTTGAGCACTTCATCCGGCTGATAGCCGCGCTGCTGGGCATGGATCATGTCCGATTTGGCAAAAACGGAGCATCTTCCGGCTATCTGGGCAGCCTTTTCCGCACCGGCAACAATATCCCCCACATCTTCGATACGGAATTTAAGCCTCGACGCCTGCTGGTCCATGAAGGCGCCTGTTCCCGCGGCGCAGTCGCCGTTGGTTCCGTAGTCGATAATGACCAGTTTCCCAATATTTTCGTTATATCCGAGGAGAATGAACTTTGAAGTTTCCCCGCCCATCTCAAAAACAGTCCGGGTCTGGGGATGGAAATGATTGACCGCTTCGACAATGGCGGTAAACTCGTTGATGACGGGAACACCATACCGTGCGCCGGCCAGCTTCCCGCCGGAACCGGTAACGGTAATTCGATATGAGGCGTCTCTGATTATTTCTAATATGGGAACGAGAAGTTCTTCCAGCGCATCGAGGGGTTGCCCTTTGAAACGCTTGTACCGGGAGACCGCAGTGATGCTTTCGCATGATGCTGCTGAGCTGTCAAGGAGAAAATATTCAGGTCTCGCCGCCAGCTCACGGATCGCCGGTTCATCTTCTTTTCCGCCGATGACGGCGACTTTTATGCTTACTGAACCAATATCAATGCCAATTCCTACTGCCATAGCATTCCTTGCAGGGTTAAGAATGAATTATAGTTCGGTCAAAACGGATCAGTATCGAGTGGGGTATAAATATAATACTATTTTTTGCGCATGACAAATTTCAAATGAAATTTTAATAAGAGAGCTTTTTTTTACATAGGTCGAGATTGGTTGACGCAGCCCCCTTCCTGTCCTTCGGACTTCCTTCCCCGGTAGGGGGCAGGACACGGCTCCATCGTGCCTGCGAAGCAGCAATGACTGTGGAGCAATGACTTCCCTTGCCCACTTCAGGGGGAAAGGGACCGAGGGATAGGGGGGCTGTAGTTAAAAAAGATATCGTTTTCTTTTCACGTATAACACGACTTTTGCAAAAACCTCATCCTTTAAACTCATTGAATCCTCTTTATATATTGTTTGCATGTATACAATACATATAGAAATATTATTTGTCAAGCAAAATTTTACAAAATTAGAAAATATTTTGGTTATGTCGTTAAGTCAGCAATCTATGGTAAATAGGAGAAATTGTGTGCTCCTTACGAATAGATGCCGAAACGGTTTCATCGTTCCCGCGAAGCGGCAACAAGTTCGGCATGACAGGTGTCATCCTGAACTCGTTTCAGGATCCAATCACTACCGCGCCACCCGTGAGATCGTGATGCTTTTCTGGGCCTGATATTTACCTTTTTTATCGGCGTACGATGTTTCGCATACATCATCTGTACCCAGAAACAACACTTGGGCAATTCCCTCCCCTGCGTATATTTTTACCGGATGGGAATTAGTGTTGATAATCGAGACGGTCACAAAACCCTCCCATTCCGGCTCGAAAGGAGTGATATTCACCACCACGCCGCACCGTGCGTAAGTTGATTTGCCGAATGACACCGTGATGATATCTCTCGGTATCCGGAAATATTCCACAGAGCGGCCGAGCGCCGAAGAATGCGGCGCCATTTCCAGCACCTCGCAAGTTTTATCGATAAAGGAATCGGCGGATACCGACTTGGGGTCAATCGAACCTTCCCCGCTGAAAATCTTGAAATCCTGCGAAATACGCATGTCATAACCATACGATGATAGGCCGTACGATATGATTCCCTGACGCGGTTCACCATCGGCAAAAGGCTCTATCATTCCATGTTCCACTGCCATTCGGCGAATCCATGAATCCGGCTTTATCATTCGTTCCTTTCCACATTTAAAACCGATGTCGCCGCTTTCAGCACCGAATCGATCACCTTTTCCAGATTCCCCGAACGAGTGGCGCCCGCGGCGCGGGGATGACCTCCCCCACCGAGCTGGGAAGCAATCTCATTTGCCGGGATCGGCTCGACCGTGCGAAAGCTCACCTTGTACTGTTCGACTCCCTCCTGTACAATCAGGACGGCTACTTTGATGTTCTTGATAATCCGCAGCTGGTCGATGATTCCGTCCGTATGTTCACGGCGGGCGCCTGAATCACGGAACATTTTCAGCGTTATCCATGAATACACAATCCTGCCGCATGAGCTGAGCCGCAGGTTGGCCAGGGCGTAACCAAGGAGCTTCTGACGGCTGAACGACTGGCCGGTCTCCAGCGCTTTTCTGATCTCTCCGACCCGCGCTCCGTGCTCGTAAAGGGATGCCGCGACAGAGTGCGTTACCGAGGTAGTGTTGCTGTACCGGAAATATCCGGTATCCGTTACGATCGCGGTGAGAACGGCCAGGGCGATTTTTTTATCTATTGCTGACGGTTCAATCTGGCAGATGAAGTCATATATAAGTGATCCGGTCGCTTCCGCGCGGGGATTCACGACGATATGGTCTGCTTCCACCGCTTCGGGAGGATGATGGTCAATGATAATCTTTTGCGCCTGGTTATGCACGAGATACTGCACAACATTTCCGGCGCGGTCGTATTTTCCGAGATCGAGTAAAAAAACGAGGTCCCGCTCGTTTGGACCATTGCCGGAGGGCGGCGCATCAGGGTATGATTCGATGACTCCATCGGGATCGAGAAACCGGTACATCTCCACTACGGTGGACTGGATCACTACCCGGAATTTTTTTTCTATTTTCTGCAGTAATCCGGCCAGGGCCATCACGCTGCCGAGGGCATCCCCGTCCGGATTGATATGCGTGGTTATAAAAATACGTTCAGCCTGACGTAGTAATTGTCCTATCTTTATCCAGTCCGGTGTGTTTTCTGGAAAATATACCATGGCTTCCTATATTTTTTCATAGTAATCTTTCAAAAGCAAGGCGTCATCTTCACGATGCGGGCTTTCGGCAATCATTATTCCGGTAATACCATTATCTTTGAGAACATGGAGAAGATCTTTGTAATTGAAATCGGATTCCTTCATATCAAGGTGTTTTTTTTCGCCGGAAGGGCCATACTGGATTCCGGAAATATGCATATGAAAAATCCTCAGTTCCCGGTCGCCGAGTCCCCTTCGCACGCTGTCAATCACCGACTGGAATTCAGGGGAAGTATTGTATTCCCCCGTTCGGGCATGAAGATGCGACCAGTCGATACAGGGATGAATCCCTTCCACTTCTGCGGAAAGACGCACGATCTCGTCTAGTGTGCCGAACTGCGAGGATTTTCCGGTGGTTTCAGGCCTGACATCCACATCCACCTTCGATTCACGGAGTGTGCGGACGATGTCATCCAGCACATCGTGAACCTTCATGAATACCTTTTCCGGATCGGACTTCTGATAGAAAGCCGCATGAAAGGTAATACTCTCGGCGCCGCTGAGACTTCCCATTCGGGCGGTTTTTAGAATTCGGTTCCTGGAATCCTCAAACTTTTTCTCTTCATTGCTGTTGAGATTTATATAGTAGGGCCCGTGAGCAGTCAGCCGTATACCATTTTCCTCCGCCGCCAGGGCAACTGCGCGGGCTTTTTCCTCGCCGGGAAAGGCGCCGTACACATACTCCAACTCCATCGCGTCCAGGCCAAGTTCTTTCAAAAGCTTCAAACCGGAAATTGTGTCCCCGCTTTTCGCAGCGACCGGAGACCCTGCCGTCCCGAATAGTAATTTCCCGGTTTCTTTCATATTAGAAGCCTTCTTTCTCATTAGCCGCGGATTTCGCTGATTTTCGCATAGATCCTGAAACAAGTTCAGGATGACACGTGTCATGCCGAACTTGTTTCGGCATCTATAGTTACATCAGCTTGATCAGCGGCTTTTTTTTCTCACATATACCCTAATCTCATCGCCTTCTTCAGAAATTTCGAGGTACTCATTTCCGGTCAGTGAGCACCAGTTCGTCATATCATTTTTTATGCCGGGGTCATCCGAAATGATGGTAAGGGTCTCCCCTGCATTCATTTCCTTTATTTTGTTTGCAGTTTCAATAATCGGGACAGGACAAAATCTTCCGACCGTATCTAGGGAATAATCAGTTTTCATATCATATCTCCCTGTTTAATATGTAATATATACAAGAGATTAGGATAAATCAAACGATTTTTGATGAAAGGATGTTGAAAGGCAACGAATGCGAGTTGAATTGAGTGTTTTAGATCCTGAAACGAGTTCAGGATGACACGTGTCATGCCGAACTTGTTTCGGCATCTATTTTGAAAAGAAACGCAATAAAATATGTCGTCATGTATAAACCATGTTTCCCAGCGCATCCGGGTCAAGAATAAGCACAAACCGCTCATCGCCGGAGAGGCGGGCTGCCCCGGCAAACGGCGCCATACCCATGCCGGGTTTGCAGGGAATGGGTTCAATCATGAAAGAAGGGATATTCCGAATTCCGGTTACATTGTCCGCTTTGACACAGAATGTAGAAGACCGGTTTTGCACCACCAGGATTCTTTCACGCATGGACCCTGCACTGTGAGATTCCATTCCTTTCGCGCTTCCGGAAACGGTTTTATCGTTCCCGCTTGCGGCAATTCCGGCCTGGGGTGGAAGATCGGCCATCGGAAGAAGTTTGCCGCGGGTAGAGATGCACCGCGGTGTGTCTCTACCCGGCGTCGACGGGGGAAGAAACTCCACAATAGCATGTGCTGCAAGTCCGAACAGCATAGCGCCGTGAGAAAAAAGCACATACAGATCACCGGCCTCACGGCACTTCGACAAGCTCAGTGCCCGGTCAGCGGGCTCTGAGCCTGCCGAAGAGACCGCTTCCAAAAAGAGTTTATCACGGTCGAGAAGCAGGAGTTCCCGTTTACCGTCTTCCAATAAAACCTTCCCGCGAATATATTCTGATAGACCGGCAGGCTGAATGCGGCCTTCATCAACAGCATCCGGTCCGGAAATGCTGTCTGCAAGAATACCGGGAGCTTCCTCACCGCCCAGTATGATAATACGGGAATGTGAAAAACGTGCAGAAGACATCCGCCCGGAAAGCATTCCAAAGTCCATAACGGGGATGATGCGCGTATCCGTCTTCTTCATCCCGCAGAAATGTTCCGTCATTCCTGGAGTCGGAACAATCTCTCCGGCAGGAATGATCTCCTGCACTGAAGCGGTTTCGATGCCAAATTCGATCCCGGAGCGCATGAATGAGAGAATGATAACCTTTTTTCCGGGCTTTTCTTTTAGGGGCGGGGGTTTATCAATACGCGGCGCCGTCTTTGCCGGGGATTCAGGTTTCAGCGGTACAGTGTAAGGCTCTATCCGCTGAGGACGGATAGCGGTGGTCCGCGAAATTTGCTGGATAAAAGCTTCCGAATTCTTTTTCGGGCAGGGCTCGATTGTGCGAAGCACATGAGCCTGGTCCTTGATCATCTTGCCCACCGTATTCACAAACACCCGCCGCTGGAGAAGCACCTCCTCTCCCTGCAGGGGGAGTGGGACATAGGCATCTCCCGTCAGGGGGGGGACAGTGTCAAGGTATATACCGAACAGCTCATGGCCAAACCTTACCAATGCTTCCGAAAAGAGCCTTCCCGGTATGGGTTCTTCGTGGAAAATCAGTACATGGTAGTGGCCCTTGCCGCCGCCGGTAACCTCAATCTGGCTGGAAATACCCTGTTTAAGCAGCTCATCGGCATACTGCCGGGCTTTGGAAAACGGGAGGTCCATCTCCGGGGAAAGATCGAATTTCACCAGAGAAAAGGCGGTTTCACCCGTATGGGAAAGAGGATTCACCAGAACATTGGCGTCACCAGCGAGGTGACGGGAAAGGGCGTCATCGAGAGAATATTCTCCCATGCGGAATCGTCCTTCCCCCTCGATCTCGAAACTGTCCACTGTTTTGCAGAAATGCACACGGAGCAGGGTTAACGGAATATTTGATTCCAGGGCCTTTTTCCGGAATTTTTGCGGTTTAGCCTGTATGATACGCTCGGCAAACCCTGATTTCCTGGAGAAGTAGTCATCCTTGCTTTTGAAACGCCCGACGCTCATATAATCTCCTCAACGAGATTTTCAAAATCTTTGGCGCCGATGCTTGACGGGTCATAGTAGATAATACTCTGGCCCATCGCCGCGCTTTCCCCGATACGCACATTACGGCGGATCGGGGTTTTTGCCATCTTGTCTCCGAAAAAGGCGCTGAGTTGTTTGAGCATCTCAGTGGCCAGTACGGTGTTCGAGTACATGGTCGGTATCACTTTTCCGATTTCCAGCCTGGCGTTATAGTTCTCTCGCACCGCATCTATTGTTTCCAGGAGTTTGTTTGTGCCGATAACGCTCAAATGTTCGCAGGCGACTGTGATATAGACTTCATCGCTCGCCACCAGGCCGTTCACCGTGAGTGAGCCGAGAGAAGGGGGAGAATCTATGATTATGTGATCGTAGCGGGCCAACACCGGTTGAATGGCTTTTTTTAGTAAGCGTTCGTAACCGATGGCGGCAAAAATCTCCCGTTCTAACGAGGCAAGGAGAATATTTGAAGGTGCGAGCCAAAGGTACTCGCTCACCTTTATGATAATTTCCTCCAAGCAGAGCTTCCCTTTCAGGACATCAAATATGGTCGCTTTAAACGCATCGGGATCAAATCCGGCCCAGGAAGTGAGATTTCCCTGGGGATCAGTGTCAACCAGAAGAATGTTGCGCCCCCGCTTCGCCAGTTCAAAACCGACATTCAAGGCGCACGCGGTTTTCCCTACTCCGCCTTTCTGATTGGCAAAAATACAGGTTTTTTTCATTGCTCCTCCATGCTGACCATGGAGAAGCGACGGGAGCATTCTCTGTGACAGCGAATAGAATCCGAGGAAAGGTATCTTCAAGGATATTCGAGGCATAGCTAAATCATGTTAAACGAGGAATGCAATAAAAGATAATCACTCTATCAGCCTCCACCGGCGCCGCCAACTTTGATCATATCGAACATGGGCATGTACATGGCAATGAGCGCCCCACCCATGATAACCGCCAGGATGACGATAATGAGCGGTTCCATGATGCTGGTGAGAGTTTCTACGGCGGCGTTTACTTCTTCATCGTAGAAATCCGCGATTTTGCTGAGCATCTGATCCATTCCGCCGGATTCTTCACCTACTGCCACCATCTGGATGACCATGGGAGGAAAAACCCCGGTGGCTTTCATCGGCTCTGTTATTGTTTTTCCTTCGGATATGGCGCTGATCATGCTCTGCAGAGCGCGGCGGATTACCATGTTCGAAGCTGTCTTGGCTGTGATATCGAGCGCTTCTATAATGGATACGCCGCTCGCCAGAAGCGTTCCAAGAGTTCGGGAGAATTGCGCTATACAACTCTTTTTCGTCAGGTCCCCGAATACAGGGACTTTCAACATAAGTTTATCAACATTGTAACGACCTTCCACAGTCTTACTGTATTTCGTAAAAACCACCACAGCCGCAACTATTATTCCGAGAAGCGGCAAAATCTTGGCAGGTGTTTTGAGAAAGTTGGACATATTCACCACAACCTGGGTAGGACCGGGCAGCGGCACCCCGGAATCCATGAACATCTTGGTGAATACCGGAATGACAAAACCAAGGAGAGCAGCGATGGCAAGCACAGAAACAACACTTATCACGATGGGGTACATCATCGCTCCCTTGATTTTCCGTTTCAGGGCCGCAGCTTTTTCGAGAAATGTGGCCAGCCGCAGGAGGATGGTATCAAGGATTCCGCCGATTTCACCGGCTGCGATCATGTTGATAAAGAGTTCCGGGAAAATCTGGGGATGCTTCGCCATGCTGTCAGCGAGAGAGTTTCCGGTTTCCACTCCGGCTGTAACGGCGACGAGCACTTTTTTGAAATTCTTGTTTTCCGTCTGTTCAGAAAGAATGGTGAGACATTGGATAAGCGGAAGTCCCGCCCCTATCATGGCGGAAAACTGCCGCGCAAAATTGGTGATATCCTCCGCTTGTACTCCGGTTCCCAATGAGATGGAGAAGCCTTTGGACTTAGGCTTCACCTTTGTGACAATGATTCCCCGCGACCGCAGGTACTTGAATACATCATCCCGGCTCTGAGCGTTATATTCCCCTTTTACTATCTTGCCGCCCCGTGCTTTGCCCTCATAAATAAATTCCGGCATGGAATATGGCCCCTCGTCAGCTCATTGTTTCGCGGATAACTTCCTCATAATCAACAATACCATTTTTCATCTTCAAAATGGCGTCCGCCCTCAAAGTCATCATACCTTCGTTGATGGCAAGTTCTCTTATTTGTGCGGTGGATCCGTTGTTCAGCACCAGCTCACGGAGGGCCGGGCTCATAAGCATGACCTCATAAGCGCCGGTCCGGCCTTTTTTACCGGTGCCGTTGCACTTCGGGCAGCCAACCGGCCCATGTATCACATCTCCCTCTTGGATTTCCAGAATCTGCCAAAGCTCGCGGGGGACCACGACTGGCCTCTTGCACTCATTGCAGAGTTTTCTAAGGAGGCGCTGAGCCTGGATAAGATTTACCGCAGAAGCCACCTGGAACGGCGCTATTCCCATGTCTATCAAACGGGTAACCGTGCCGGGAGCGTCATTCGTATGCAGGGTGGAAAGAACCAGGTGTCCGGTCAAAGCGGCTTTCACCGCAATGCTTCCGGTATCAAGGTCGCGGATCTCGCCGATCATGATGATGTTCGGATCCTGACGGAGGAAGGCTTTGAGCGCGGCGGCGAATGTCATCCCGACTTCGTTGCGCACCAGAACCTGATTAATCCCGACGAGGTTATATTCCACCGGATCTTCGGCAGTCATGATGTTGACTTCAGTTTTGTTGATACGGCTCAGAGCGGAATAGAGCGTGGTGGTTTTCCCTGATCCGGTGGGTCCGGTAACCAACACCATCCCATAGGGGGATTCTATGGCTTTGATGAAATCTTTAAGCGCTTTTTCAGTGAAACCGAACTTTGTCAAGTCCAGGGTAAGATTTCCCTGGTCGAGAATGCGCATCACGACTTTTTCACCGTAAAGCGTCGGGAGTGTGGAAACCCTGAATTCGACAGACTTATTGGGCATCCGGATCTTGATGCGGCCGTCCTGCGGAATGCGCCGTTCGGAGATATCCAGATCGCTCATGATCTTTAAACGTGAGGTCACCGCCGCCTTGAGCTTGTTGGGGAGGGGAGGCATTTCCATGAGCACGCCATCAAGACGGAAACGGACACGCACCTGTTTTTCGAACGGCTCGATATGGATGTCCGATACTCCCCTTTTCACCGCATCGACGAGGAGCGAGTTCACCAGCCTTACCAGGGGTGCATCATCCGCTCCCACTCCGGCAAGATCTTCTTCTTTCTCCTCCACCACCTCGAATTCGCCGCCCTCGAAATCGTCAAGGATACTTGACATTTCCTCGGTGGTTTTATAAATCTTGTCGATGATGTTACGGATGGAGCTTTCGGTAGCTATATATGCTTCGATTTTGCAGCCGGTAATGAGTCTCAGAGAATCGAGGGCAAAGGTATTCGTAGGATCGGCAATGGCCACTTTCAGTTGTTTTCCTGCTTTTTCAAATGCTATCACCTGAAATTTTACTGCGACTTCTGCCGGAACAATATTAACAATATCCCCATCCAGTTCTTCAAGCTTGAGATCAACCGATTGAACTCCAAGTTGTTTGGCTAGGGCGTCGTTTAATTCCAATTCGTTTACATACCCGAGTTCAATCAGATTGCAGCCAAGATTGCCGCCTTTTTCCCGCTGCCTTTTCAGAGCCTGTTCAAGCTGCTCCACAGTAATCTGCTTGTTTTTTACCAGAAGATTGCCAATCCGCGCGCCAGCCATGTGTCCAAACTCTCCGATGAAAAAGGTACAGATAGAGTGACAGAGACCTGTTACGACAAATAAAAAGTAAGCTATTCAAAGGCTTTTGTCAAGAACAAAGCCATGCGGTATCAGGTTTTTATAAAAGAAACATATCCGAAGGAAACCGGGAGTCAGAAAAATATTTCAAAAATCTTATGCCGTCCCGTGAATCCCTTCAAATCAAAATAACCGATACAGTGTGTTTTGATCTGAGAATCTGATAGAATTATCCGTTGTACAACCTCGGTGATGAAAATACGGTCGATGCGGGGCAGCATGTTTTTTTTAATGCCAATTGCTGTTTGATGCATGGCTTCTGCTTTTACAGATTCCACTCTGAACGCCATGTCAACTGCAAGCCCGCTCCGGTCTCCATCCGGCAGCCTGGTAGTTTCTCCGAAGTGTATTCCCATCATGATATGAATGCCTTTGCTCGATTCCTCCGCCCGCATATCCGTAAGCAAATCCATCGCCACTTTTATAGCCGCCCGCACATTCGAAAAGATGATCATATACCCATCGCCGGTATTTTTGACAAAATCGGCCGGATTTTTTTGCAGTTTTGCATTCAACTTCTCGAGAAGGACATTTTTTACTTTGTCAGCAACACGGTCCCCCATCGCCTGGGCAATATGGGAAGATCCGACAATATCAATGACCAGGATAGCTTCCGGATTGCCTTGCATTCCTTCATCCGGTATGATAAAACGATCGGCAGAGCGACGTGAGAATTTGAAGAATGTACGGCCGATCTGGAAAATATCACCAGGTTTAACCTCTATGGGTTCCTTGACTATTTCACCAAGAAGAAAAGTGCCGTTCCTGCTTCCGAGATCATGCAGGGTCAACAACCCTGAGGAATCGAGGTGCAGCTCGGCGTGGCTGTTTGAAACATATTTGTCATCAGGAAGAGCAATTATAGATTCAGCAGATCGACCGATAGAGTGCACTCCGGGAGTTAAAGCAATTCGATACCCCTCTTTCATACCGTTCAGGATAAACAGATACATGGCGGATTCAAACCTTCATAGAAGAAATTCAGCCGAATGTTAAAAATCCTTCCTTATCTGTCAAATACCCTTTTGATAAGAGAGTGGAATAAACTGTCATCAAATATATTCTTTCGTGAACTCACCTGTCAACTGATATGTCTTGCCATATTCACTTGCTGTCATGCCCAGGCAAGTCAGCATCCGGCTGAGGCTTGACAGATTGAGGCTTGTTTGGATTATTTATGTAACAAAGCTTTTTTATCCCTGACGATGCAAAGCCCTCCGGACGACGTCATGCCGAACTTGTTTCGGCATCTATTTACACCAATGCGTTCGTATATTTAATCACCGGAGCAATGATTTTGAGAATAGCCGAAAAAAAATAGTGACAAGTAGTTCTTTTTTTATATAATTATGTAGAAACGGATGCGTGACATCGATTTTTTACCAAATCTCTGCCGGAAGAGACTATTCCATTGACAATCACGTTTGAAAGAATCCTCAGAGAAAATAGAACAAAGCATTGCGATTCTGAACTGTCAGAAAATTGAAGGGAAGGGATATCTTCCAATTTGGGACTTAAAAGATTGAAAGACAACGTATAAACGTTGCTATCCATAGAGATTAACCGGAAAGTAACTATACATGACGACATATTTTATTGCGTTTCTTTTCAAAATAGATGCCGAAACAAGTTCGGCATGACACGTGTCATCCTGAACTCGTTGCCGCTTCGCGGGAACGATAAAACCGTTTCAGGATCTAAATACTCAAAACGTGCGCAATTATTTATGTCGTCAT
>JAUYCD010000115.1 GCA_030692375.1 Candidatus Latescibacter sp.
TTTTATTGCGTTTCTTTTCAAAATAGATGCCGAAACGGTTGCTAAAAGATGCGCTGCGCTTTCATCGTTCCCGCGAAGCGGCAACAAGTTCGGCATGACACGTGTCATCCTGAACTCGTTTCAGGATCTAAACACTCAAAAACATGCGTAATTAATTATATCGTAATATATATTCATATATTCAGGAGACTTCCTTTTGAAAATTCTTTTTGTTGCGTCCGAGATGACTCCATTCTGCAAGACGGGAGGACTTGCCGATGTGATCGGTACGCTTCCGGTCGTGCTTGCCCGGATGGGAAACGAAGTGGCTGTGATGCTGCCGGGATATTCCGCAATAGACCGGCAAAAGTACGGTTTTGATGAGAATCGCGGCCGTTTCCAGGTCACGGTTGGCCCGGTAACAAAACCGGCCACAGTGAGCAGCGCTTCCTGGAAAGGAATCACCATTCATCTCATCGAAAATGAGGAGTACTTTGACCGTCCCGGCTTATACGGCGAACAGCAGGGAGACTACTACGACAACGGCCCACGGTTCGTATTCTTCTCAAGGGGAGCGCTGGAAGCGGCGAGGCTGCTCGGAATCAAACCGGACATCATCCATGCCCATGACTGGCAAACCGGCCTGATCCTCCCCTATCTCCGCACTCTGTATGCCTGGGAACCCCTGTTCTACGGCGCTTCGAGCCTTTTCACCATCCATAATCTCGGCTACCAAGGAATTTTTCCCCCCTGGGTGTTCTCGCTTACCGGTATTCCGGATGAAGAATTCCGTTGGACGAAAATGGAGTTTTACGGCAATGTTTCCTTCCTCAAAAGCGGGATTGTGTACGCGGACGCCGTTTCCACGGTGAGCGAAACATACGCCCGTGAGATCACCACGGAGCCGCTGGGTTTCGGCATGCAGGGAGTGCTTACCGAACGGAAGAATGACCTCTTCGGCATTCTCAACGGCATCGACCAGGAGGAATGGAACCCGGCAACCGATCAATCCCTTCCTGCTCGGTACACCTCCGCCGAAATGAGCGGTAAGAAAATCTGCCGTCAGGCTCTCCTGAAAGAATTCGGTATCTCGCCAGGAGAAGATTCCCCCGTGTTCGGGATGGTTTCGAGGCTGGACAGCCAGAAGGGATTCGACATTCTGGAAGAAGGGGTGAAAAAGATTGCTTCCATGGCCGTATGCCTGGTCATCCTCGGCACAGGAACCCGTGAGCATGCCGTGGCCATGGAAAAACTTGCCGCCGAGTACCCCGACCGTATCCGGATCATGGTCAAATTCGATCCTCTGATGGCACGACTTGTATATGCCGGATCGGATGCTTTCCTGATGCCGAGCCGGTATGAACCCTGCGGTCTCGGTCAGTTCATCGCGCTCCGGTATGGGACCCTCCCCGTGGTGCATGCTACCGGCGGGCTGGCAGATACGGTGCATGACCTGGACTCCGACCCTGATTACGGGAATGGATTCTCTTTTGAGGAGTATACATCCGAAGCGCTTGTGGAAGCGATGGAACGGGCGGTGAAGGCTTTCACCCAGCCGGGCCGCAAGCGTTGGCTGAAAGCTGTTGGACGTGCCATGTCCCATGATTATTCCTGGAAAAGGTCTGCCGAAAAATATGAGAAATTATACCAGCAGATACGAAACCAAAAAGGCTGAGGAACATATGAGAGCCTTTGGAGTTTTACTGGCTGCCGGTCTGGTTGTTGCTGTGATGGGAGGATGTTCTACGTTATCCACGGTGAATCCGCGGGCGGCGTCCATCGACGATATCATTTCCATGACCAGGGCCGGGGTCGGATCGGAGGTAATCAAGAGTCATATCGAGGCGACACACTCAAGGTTTCAACTCAGCTCTGGAGATATCGTACGATTGAAAAAGGAAGGTGTGGCAGATGATTTGCTCAAGGCCATGATTCAAACCGAGAACATTTCGTCTGCTCCGCCGCTGTTTGACTGGGAAAATCCCAATTGGGGGTTTACACCGTACGACAACTTCAATTATTACAATTATCCCACGGGATATTACCTCTCCCCGTACGATTATCCGTATATCGTATTCCGGCAGCCCGGCTTGCTGGGAAGGTTTTATAACTATTATCCGCTGGATTTATATCCTGAATACGGCCCGTATGACCGGTACATACCTCCCTATCCCTATCCGTATCCAAGCCCCGATGCCGGTAAATCGACAAACCCGGACGCAAGCAAACCATCGAACCCTTGAGAACCACTCTACACCAATTACTATCAGTCCCGCGTATATGATACTCGGAATGTGTCACCCATCTCGGCCATCGGATTATCCCCCAAACAGACGAGCGAAGGCTCTGTCTTCCATAGCCTCTTCTTCTATCTCCGGATCGGTGGTTCGTCCCAATGCTTCAAAGATATCAGGAAACGGAATCTTTTTCATCTTAGAATCCCCCGGATCGTTTTTCCGCCACTCGGGGAAATTATGTGTGAACTCAACCAAATCCCATTCATCAAGCGATCGGTGTTCTTCGGCAACCCGCTCAAGAGTTAAGATGTCAAAGCGACTCAGATTTGGAAGGCCAGTTTCTGCGATTAGCCGAATTTTGTATTCATCTCTTTGGATAAACATAGACCACTCGGGACTGCGAAGATGAATCCCTTTTATTAGGTCGAGGATATTGCCGAGAACAGGGCCTTGCTTCATTGCGATAACCCGATCCCCTGTAATTGGACGCCCTGTTAGCTTAATGCTTTCTCGGTCTGCGATATAGAGAATCTTGAGCAATCGCATGTAGTTCATCTCTCGGCTTGGCTCACGCCGTAGAAGGTAAGCAACGGCTTGAATTGCCTTGTCGAATTTGAATACAAACATGATAACCCCCTCGGAATGCACCCACCGAACAGGAATAAGATCATTCCATCCATTTGGTTCGCTGACAAATTATTATTAAACATTCAATAACACAAATCATTTATCATGTCAAGTACTATTTCCTATTACATGATATCGGACGCTTGAGAAAATAATTTAGTTTCATCAGGTAGCATCAAGGCTTGTTATTTCCTACGGCTAACATTGTGTATAAATCCCTTTTTTATTTCCAAACCCCTTTGATTTCAGCCCCGCATTTCGGACAGACATGATCGGAAAGGAAGCTTTTCTCTGCGGCGAGATAAGCCCTCTTCACCAGGAGGGCGTTGCAGTTGAAACATCGGGTATCGCCGTATCCGCCGACATTACCGAGGTATATAAAGCGGAGGTTATTTTTTTTCCCAATTTCACGGGCTTTAATGAGGGTATCGAGCGGAGTCGCAGAATGATCGGTAAGATTGTAGTTTGGGAAAAACCTGCTGATGTGCCAGGGGATGTCGATGCTCACAGTGGAGAGAAAATGGGCGATGTCATTCAGCTCCTTCTCCGAATCGTTTTCTCCCGGCACGATAAGGGTGGTCACTTCGATCCATATATCCTTTTCTTTCATGCGGGCAATGGTATCGAGAACCGGCTGGAGACGCCCCTTGCAGATTTTCCGGTAGTATTCATCGCTGAAGCTTTTCAGGTCCACATTGGCGGCGTCGAGATAAGGCTTGATGGTATCGAGGGCTTCCCCGGTCATGTATCCGTTGGTGACGAAAACGTTATACAATCCGGCCTCACGGGCCAGTTTGGCGGTGTCATAGGCGTACTCGAAAAATATGGTAGGCTCGGTGTAGGTGTAAGAGATACTCCCGCAGCGATTCTTTAAAGCCGATTGGACAATCTCCTGGGGAGTCATTGCATATCCGCCCAGGGAGCTATCCTGCGGCGAGGCCTGGGAAATCACCCAATTCTGGCAGAAGCTGCACTTGAAATTGCATCCGATGGTGGCAATGGAATAAGATTCCGAACCCGGTAAAAAGTGATAGAGCGGTTTTTTCTCGATCGGATCGATGTGTGAAGCAATAACCGAACCGTAAGCCATCGTATAGAGGATTCCTTCCTCATTGCGGCGGACTCCGCAGATACCATTGTTTGAAGGCGCAATCCGGCAATGGTGAGAACACAGAAAACAGTGCACCCACTGGTTTTCGAGTGGCTCGTATAACATGGCTTTGTGTTTCAGCTCGACATTTTCCATTTTTATTCCCCCCTCCGATGCTACACTGGTTTTCCTTCCCCCAACACTGCATGTACCTGGCTCAAGAGCTCGCTGATTACTATTTTCTGCGGACATTTCTCTTCGCATATTCTGCACTGTATGCATACATTCGCGCGTTCTTTTTCATTAAAAAATCTCGTGTAGGTCATGCGCGGCGCGCCGGGATCATCATACATGACGGCATCGTTATATAATTCAAAATTTCTCGGTATGTTCACTCCGTTGGGACAGGGCATGCAATAACCGCATTTCGTACAGGGGATTGCCGCTCTTTCTTTAAATTTTCCCCGGACACGCTCGATGAGGTGCGCTTCTTCCGCTCCGAAAGAACCCACGCCGGACAGGTCTGCCGAACGTATATTCTCTTCAACCTGCTTCAAGCTGCTCATCCCGCTCAGCACACAGGACACTTCCGGCTGGTTCCATAACCATTGAAGCGCCCAATCGGAAGGAGAACGCCGCTTCTCGAACCTGTCGAACAGCGCTTGAACCGGCTGCGGCGGATTCGCCAATCTTCCTCCCAATAATGGCTCCATCACGACAACAGCCATTCCTTTCGATGCCGCATACCTTAATCCCTCTGTTCCGGCCTGATTCTCAGTATCCATATAGTTATACTGAATTTGACATAAAACCCATCGGTCGTACCCATCGATGATTTCTTTGAAAGAATCACAGGTATCATGAAAAGAAAATCCCAGGCGCCCTATCCTGCCGTCTCGAATCGCCGATGCCGCTTTTTTTAAAATGCCGAGCTTGAGGATGACCGAATCCCATCGCAGCTTATCCAGACCATGGAGAAGATAAAAATCAATGTGATCTGTCTGAAGCTTTTTCAACTGTTCGTTTAAAAAGGAATCAAAATCTTCTGCTTTGTTTAACAGCCAGACGGGAGATTTTGTCGCAAGTTTGACCTTTTCCCTGTATCTTTCCTTCAACGCTTTCCCGACCACAATCTCGCCGTTCCTGCCATGATAGGGATAGGCGGTATCGATGTAATTTACGCCTTGATCGATGGCAAAACGTATCATTCTTATCGATTCGCCTTCGTTTATGTTTCCGCTCAATGGTATTCCATCAGTCGTCGGCAGGCGCATGCATCCGAAACCGAGCGCTGAAACATTCCAGTCAAGTTTTCCAAATTTTCGAAATTGCACATTTTCCTCCATTATCCCGGCTGAACTTTGCGTGTCATCCGGCCGCCCTCTTTTCAGCCTCTTCTCGCATGATTTCCTCCACAGTCTGGTCATCCACCTGAGTGAATTCCACATAAAACTGCCCGACGCCGGCAAAGAACGGCGGGGTGTTCAGACAGATCACCTCGTCCGCATCTCCGGCCAAGCTTGAGACTGAATCTTCCGCTCCGACCGGGGCCGCCGCAATAAGATACGAGGGATTTTCCCTGCGGGCGACCCGGAGGGCCGCCTGCATGGTGGCGCCAGTAGCGATACCGTCATCGGTAATGATCACCGGCCTTTCATGCAAATCCGCTTTCGGAAGGATAGAGCGGTATCGAGCGCTCCGAGCGGAAATGACGGAAAGCTGGCGGGCTTTTTCCTGCTCGATATAGGAGTCGTATACACCGATGCGGGAAGAGATCATCTCATTCAGGAATACCGATCCATCCTCAGCGATCGCCCCGATGGCCAGTTCAGGATTTCCGGGGGCGCCCAGTTTGCGTGAAAGCACTATATCCATATCACAACCCAGAATCAGCGACGCTTCACGGGCAATAATAATTCCGCCCCGTGGAATGCCCATGACAATCGGTTTTTCCAGGTTGAGACGCTTCAATTCCTGACCGAGGAGACTTCCTGCTTCAACGCGATTAAGGAAAAGACGGCGGTATTTTGAAATGATATGTACTTTCCCCATAATGACTTCCTTATAAAAGATAGGGAATACAGGGCTTTTTCAAGCAACATTCATGCTATATAATATAATATATCATCGTATTATCTATAATATACTTATCGCGTAGCAGCATTGCAACTGTTCTCGTATCTGAAAGCCTTTTTCACATGCTATAAAATTTCTTTACATTATATTACAACCTCTTATCCTATACATGACGACATATTTTATTACGTTTCATTTCAAAATAGATGCCGAAACGGTTTCATCGTTCCCGCGAAGCGGCAACAAGTTCGGCATGACACGTGTCATCCTGAACTCGTTTCAGGATCTAAACGTCATATTATATTACAGCCTCTTATCATATACTCCATCAAAGGCGGATTAAGATGTTTGATTATCATGGAATAATAAGAAAAAAACCAGGGTATGTATTTGTTCTATTACTTATCGCCCTCGGCGGCATACCTAAAGTAGCCTTGAGCGCATCTTCAGTGACGCCTGTTACCCAATGGCTCGTCATCGGAACTTTCCATACCTCCGATGACTCAGAAATCCTTGATTTCCCCTATCTTCCGGAAATATTTCTGGCGCCTTCGCCGGGTGACAGCATCGGCGGTTTCAAATGGCAGGCTATAACTGTTAAAGACCCCAGAGTCGACCTTCAGAGATACGATTTTCCTGTTAAGAAGTACTGCGCGGCCTATGCTTTTACTTACATTCTATCCAAAAAAGAACAGAAAGTACAGCTCATGCTCGATTCGGATGCAGGTCTTGCTGTATGGGTGAACAGCGCAGAGGTCTGGAGAGATATAGTATATGTAAATCCCTGGCATGACGCCCGCAGAGATCATGTGGCGAATGTCACCCTTCATAAAGGGTGGAACAGGCTTCTGATCAAAGTGTGCGAATTGAACGGCGGCTGGAAGTCCAATAGAAGGAGCTTTTCCTGTTCCATCAAATCTGAAACCGAACTATCATTTTCTCTGGACGTTGGACAACCAGGGAAAACAGATTATTGGGCTTTTCCGGTCAATCCCGGAAGCCAAAAAAATGTAAATACCGACAGCCTGATTCTTACCGATATATCACTGCGTTCTTCGGAAAACAGAAAAGGGATAAAGGCTGTGATCGCTCTCTCAAATTTCAGCGATTTCAAGGCAGAGAAAATCCTTTGCAGATTAATCGATTCCTCCGGAGGAAAACTCGGAGAAGCCGTTGTAAATTCCCTGAATTCTCATGGTTTTATGCGCGTCGATATTCCTGTGGATACAATGCAATTTGCCAAAGCCTTCAGTGCCGGCGGATCTAAAATCGTTATCCAATCCGGAGATTTATCTAAAACATATCCGATACATTGGGGCCTAACGGTGAAATGTCTGTGTCTGGCCGCAGCGTCATCGGGAAACCCGGATAAAAATATTCGTGAGCTGGGAATAAAAACAGACGCCGCAATAGAAACCTATCACATCTCTCTTAACCCTTATCTTTCGTATGTTTCGGATGCCCGTAAAGGGCTTGAAGCTTTTTGTGCGAATGACATGAAGACTGTTGCAGAAACTCTGAAAAAAATCCAGGAGCGATCTCTTACAAATATTCCCGACCTTTCGTGGAAGACTGCGTTCATCACCGGCCAGGCGCATATCGATATGAACTGGCTCTGGAGTAATAATGAAACAGTAAAAATTGCTCAAGATACATTCCGACAGGTTGTAGCATTTATGGACGAGTATCCTGATTTCAAATACATTCAGAGCCAGGCGGCGCTCTATAAGGCTGTCGAGAAGACTGATCCTGCTCTTTTCGAGCGTATCCGTCATTATGTGAAAGAAGGCCGCTGGGAGCTTGGCGGAGGGATGTGGGTCGAGGCCGACACGAATCTTTCGGGCGGTGAATCTCTCGCGAGGTCGTTTCTTCTTGCACAGCGGTTTTTTCTCGACCGTTTTGGAAAATCAACGCGTGTAGGCTGGCTCCCCGACAATTTCGGGCATATATCGCAGCTTCCCCAGTTGTTAACATTGGCGGGGTGCGGATCGTTCTATACGAAACGGTGCTCTCCGATAAACGGGTCTTTTTGGTGGGAAGCCCCCGATGGTTCAAAAATCTTATGTTATGCCAACAAATTTTATAATCAGGCCATTACTACCGATATTACCAGAGAATTTGACGATATTGCGCCGAAGGGCAACAAAATATTCATTCCCTACGGAGTCGGAGACCATGGCGGCGGCCCGACCCGGCGGGATATTGAAACGGCGCAATTGCTTAACAACACTCCCCGTTATCCGAAAATGGAATTCTCAACTTTTGAAAATTTTTGCCGCTCGGTCCAGAAGGAAATGAACGGCCTGACGACTCACCGGGGTGAGATGCAATTCACTTTCAGGGGTTGTTATACCTCCGTTGCAAAGGTGAAGGAAGGGAACCGGCGCTGCGAATCGGCGCTCTACTCGGGCGAGTTCATGTCCTCGCTTGATCGCTTCATGGGAGGCGCATACCCCGCGGAAGACCTGCGCGAGGCATGGGAAATCCTTCTGTTCAATCAGTTTCATGATATTCTTCCCGGGTCTGCGATACATGAAAGCAACATGGATGCCGCCGCCGATCAAAAATGGGTTACTTCACATGCGGAAAATGCGCGCGACTCTGCGCTCAGAAAAATCGCCGATAAGGTTAAAATCCCCCGTGGACAGGGCCAGCCGGTTGTCGCGTTCAATCTCCAGCCGCGGGCACGTACATCTCTGGTCGAGGCGGATATTTTCACCCATTCATCTCCGGCGACAACACATCTGTCATACTGGGGCAATCCATACGACGGTGGCAGTATAGAGCCGGTAAATATCGGTCAGGGGAATGCACCTACAGTTATAGTCCGTGATCCTTCGGGAAAAACAATCCCGGCGCAGGTTGTCTGGGGCAAGAACTTTCCGCCCGGCTGGCGCTCGCGTATTCTTTTTGTGGCAGATAATCTGCCCGCAGGCGGTTATCGATCATATACTATCGATACAACACGACCCGGAGACTATAATACACTTTTTTCAGCCGATAACGGAGCTTTCGAAACGGATTTCTTTTTGATAAAAATCGATATGTCTTCAGGCGAAATTACAAGTCTTGTGGACAAACGAACAAGAACAGAATATGCCAAAAGCGGTTTGAACCATCTGCGGATATACATCGAGGACGGAGGCGCCAACGCATGGAACATCGGCCGGTCAAAGCGCGTCGAGGATATTACCGCGGTTGAGAGCATCAAGGTAACCGAACGCGGTCCTGTCCGGGCGTGCATCGAGACTGTCAAGAAATGGGGAAACTCAAAATTCGTTCAAAGAACATACATTTACCGCTCTTATCCGAGGATCGATTTCGAACTCGATGTTCACTGGTTCGAACGGTTCGATGCTGCGGCGGGCGCGCCGATGCTTCGCGTTATTTTCCCGGTGGCTCTTGACAATCCGCATTTCTCCTGTCATGTTCCGTTCGATGTTGTGGAGCGCCCGGCAGACGGTCATGATGTCCCCGCACAAAGATGGGTCGATATATCCGGCGGCGACAATGGAATTGCCCTGCTTAACCGGTCAAAATACGGTCATTCGTTTGAAAACGGCGAACTCCGTCTCAGCCTGCTCAGGAGTTTTAATACACCGGATATTTATCCCGACCAGGGTATCCATCATATACAGTATGCGTTATTTCCCCATAAAGGCGACTGGAAAAACGGCGTCTGGGACGAAGGCGACGCCTATAATGTTCCATCGCTCTCGATCGAGCCTCCGTCAGCGGCTCTCGGCAGGGGGAATGCTTTCCTTCCTGAAGAATTGTCTTTCATATCGGTTAATAAAGGCAATGTTGTATTATCAGGGCTGAAAGAATCGGAGAATGGAGATGAAATGGTCGCCCGGCTTTTTGAAGTGAACGGGGAAAGAACACCAATTACTCTTACATTGCCATCGAATGTGCTGTCCGCAAGGAGGTTAAATCTGATCGAACAGCCACTCGATGCCGCAGAAAAGTCTGTTGTTGACGGAAGAACTATTTCTGTTACAATGAGGCCCCATGAAATTGTGACGCTGGGTATTAAGGTTGAAGAAGTAACTCTAAAGTGAACTGAAGCCCCCTTTCGGCGCTACGCGCTGCCTTCCTTATCAGAAACCGCATTCTCTGTTGCAGCAGCCGCCGCTGGGACAACCGGGCGGAGTCGATTTTGCGGAGGCTGATTTCATTGAAACAGCGAAAGTCGACATGAGTTTCTCCATATCCTCACAACCGCACCAGGTACACGAAGCATTATCTTCTTCCGAAAGTATGAGAATTTCTGAAATTCTGCCGCAGCTTTTACAGCGGTACTCGAATAAGGCCATGATTTTTTCCCTCCCGTATGCTTTTTTTTAACACCTTCTCATGAAACAGCAATATATGAATTTATAAAAATGAAAGCTTTGTTTACTTTTTAAACGCTTCATCTTTATTTTGTTTCCCCGCTTATCATTTTCACCTTTTAAGGCGATATATTGATATATCAGAGCCGAAAAACAACAAATCAATCTTTCCCTGTATTTTTTTTTGGATTTGCTTATATTTGTGGTAATTTCCTGAAAAGAGCACATAAACAATTAGGGTAAATATGAAACGGCATCTCATATCCGGATTTCTGGCGGCGTCCATCTTGATCGCGCTTCCCGGCTCACGTTTGGCTTTCGGCGAGAGCTGGGAGAAGGTCACGGAAACACAGCGAAATAAGTGGAATGATCAATACGACAAAAAAAACCTTTACAAAAAAAACGGCATGGAGTTCGACACCAGCGAGCGTTTTCTTCAGGTTCCCCAAGGTGTCGCTCCCGCATGGCTGGAAGGAGTTGAGATCGCGAAGACTCCTCCCACGATAGATTTTGCCCCGGTACGAGGCATCGACCCCATGTACTTCCCGGAAGACAACAAGAGCCTCTGGTCCAACTGGGCGGATGTAACCCTGGCGCCAAATGGCCGGTTCTATTACGCCGAAGGCGACCATCGCGGGCCGGATTCCCATATTTATCTGTGGGAGTATGACCCGGTGGTTCATGATTCGAAACGGGTTGTTGATTTCGCCCATCTCTGTGGCTGGGACAAGATCGGGGTGGGGGACAGCAAGATCCATGGCGACATGGGGGTCATGGCTGACGGCGCCCTGTGGATTCTCACTTACTGGGACCCGGATCCGAAACCCACTCCCGAAAACTATGCCAAATGGCCGGGCAGCCACCTGGTGCGCTATGACACCTATACCGGCCGCGCCCGGGACATGGGGGTTCCGATGCCCAAATCCGGCTGGCCTTACTATACCCTCGATCCGGTGCGGGGCATACTCTTCGCGGTGGGATCGAAGGGAGAGATTCTCTGTTACCATGTGCGCGATAATCAGGCCGCGTATGCCGGTTATCCGCCCGAAGGCATACAGTGGGGGCTGCGGTGCACCATGCTCGATTCCAACACGGGATTTTTCTGGTGCGCCACACAAAACGCTCCCTATAATTTTGTGAGTTTTGATCCTGCAACCAATACCTTTACCAGGTACGCGGAAACCACCCCGCCCGATCTGGGTAAAAACAAAGGAAATTCCAGTCTCATGCGCGCCCACTCACATAAACGGTCGCCGGGCGGTTTCTTCTGGGTGAATAGTCAGACCGGAACGCTCTATAAATTCTGGCCGGATACCCGTAAAACTGAGGTAGTCACCCTGCTCTGGGCGGACGAGACCTACGCCCCCAGGATCGAGATGAGCGAGGACTGCTCGTACATATACTATATGCCTAATCTCGTCCAGTCACACTCCTATCACCAGCCGGTCATGCAGTTCAACACCAAAACAGGAAAGAGGAAAGTAATCGCGTTTATCGATGATTACTACTTTGAAAAGTACGGTTTTTACAACGGCGGCGCACACGGTCTGGCGCTTTCTGCGGATGGGAGCACACTCATGTTCAACCTTAACGGGGCGTTCAAACCTCGGGTAGAGCCATTTTATGGAAATCCGGCAATTATGGTTGTGCACATTCCGGAAACCGAAAGGAAATGAACTTTGGACATTTAAACTGCAGCCCCCTAAATCCCCCAAAGGGGGACTTAACCCGGATTATTCACAAAATTTTTACGCATTAATCTTAAGTGCTTATATAATAAAATGATAGAAGAATATTTACCTTAATTTCTTCAAAATTGAATTATTTTCGATGTAACATATGTTCAC
>JAUYCD010000116.1 GCA_030692375.1 Candidatus Latescibacter sp.
GGGGCAAGGCACGCCTACGGGCCGCAGACCGGAAACGCGCCCAAGCGCGGAGACGGCGCGGAGCAACAAAGCGGAACGCACGCCCGGCCAACCGGGCAAGGACGCATAGGCGGGCGCGCCGGGGCGAGAGCTTGCCGAACGTCCCTACCGCCAACGGCGGCGCGCCGGGGCAGCATGGAATCCGCATAAGCCGGACGGGGCTTCAAAGATAAAATACAAAGGGCAAAGCCCAAAACCGCAAAGTCCCGCGGCGAGACCCGGACGGCGGCGGGCGGCTCCAGCCGCGGGCGATGTATTTACGCTGGAAGGGAAGTGGTATCTTATAAACGGCCGCCCGCCCTGATTATTTTATCTTTTCAACGGATGAAAAGCTCTCTTCTCAATCGTTCCCATTGGTCGAATCGAAAAGGATTATCGGAACGAACAGAAGGAATAAGGCCAGCGTCCTGAGCAACAAAAAAGAGCTTTTTCCTCTCATCAATCGACGGAGGCAAAAGACCCATATTACGAAACATTTCTTGAAGCTTTGCGCGTCGTTGCATACGTTCAAGTTCTTGCATGAAATTACTCAGTTGCTCATTCATGTGATATCTCCTTATGATAATAAAGAAGATGTTACCTTGCCAATTCTTGCCAAAATTGGTAATAATCCGTGACTTTCGTATCACTCTGTGACATTAAAACGGAACAATGAAAATGCGGCAGCCATGATGCAATTATAAGTTATACAACGAGATGAGAAGAATCTGAAATACATAATATACCCTGTTTCCTAAACCGCAGGCCGCAGGTTCAAGTCCTGCTGGGGGCACCAGTAAAGTATCCACCTTTTCGTAAGATGGTTTGATTCCTCGCAAATCTCATTTCTTCTGTTCCGCCGCAAGCGGTTCGACGATCACCGGGTTGTTGTATTCCTGCGCTGCTTTGACAATATACTCCTTGAATTCCTTTGCGCTCGACAAAACCGCCCCCTCGCTCCAGCCGCCCGCGCAGAGAAACTCGTATGTAAGGTCCCCGGTCAGCGGCATCCGGAACGTGTAGTTTTCTCCCATGCTCTTTGAAAGGAAAAACTGCGGTTTGTACGTATCCTTTACCACCAGGGCAAGCCCCAGGAACGGTTCGACTCCCGACTTGAGACCTGGATCGCCCGGATTCGGAGTCAGATAGGCGCTGAGATCGTTCGTCCCCGAAACGACCGTTCCGCCGTTCTGGTAGAACAACCGCTCATTGCTCACCCTTTGGATGCCGCATCCGAACTGCACACCCAGCGAATCCGGCAGGAAGGAAAGAAAACGGACAGCACAGGTGTAATAATTTTTGTTCCGATAGGATGTATAATACTGTTCAAGCTCGTAGGTTCCTTTTCCTGTTCTCCAGTTCATCGTATGCGCGCGAATCATGCTCCTCACGGGACCGTTGAGGACCACATCGTATGCATACCGGGTGTCGCTGAAAGGCCCCTTTCCCGCGTACGGGCTGAACCGGGGACGCGAAAGTGAATCGGGAACAGACGGGAATTCAAACAGGCACATTCCGCCCGCCCCGAACGTTTTCCGCACCCACATGATATCGGCGCCGACCGAGTACGGGGTATCGTGGCCGTAATGGTTGGTAAGCATGATGTTCGCAGTGAGTTTCGCCTCTCGTTTGCCGTACATGTCTGCGCTGTCCGGATACCAGAGTTTCCAGCCGATATGCTCCGTTTCCCACCACGGCATGACATGCTTGCCGTACATGCCGATTTCAGCGTGAGTATAGTGTCTCGACTGATCTATCATGTTGCGGCCAATATAGATGTACACAGTTTTCTTTTCCTTCGGCTCCATATCCACCATGAAAAAGAGCTCGTCCCAGATGCCGTCCTTGTCAAGGTCGTCTAACTGGGATAACAGGTACGAGCCGTTTACCTCGCCCTTTTGTGGCGGAAGGTCGGGATCTATCACCGTGATCCATTCCGGATAATGATCCGGCAGGGGCATCCTGACACGCGGAATCGCTACCGGGCATTCCTTCCTCGGCATATCGAGGGTATTGACAAGTGTCACTTTGACCCTGAAAAGGGCGGACGCCTCGCCGCGGTACGCAACATCCTGGCTCCCGAACGATGCGTTGTACCAGGCTGTATTGTCAGCCGGCCTGGCGCCAGGCGCGAAGAACAAAAGCAGGAGTGATGCAGCGACGATAACACGTTTCATAGCGGGGTCCCCTTATTGATTTATGATGTATGGAGGAATTGTTGCTTCAGGCATCGGCTACTCGAAGCTCTTTAGCAGCCCTGCGCAGCACGGTAAGCGCTGAACGCAGAAAAAGAGCCGCAATTGCAAGCCCGACTATGATGTCAGGCCAGCCGGATCGGGTGAACCATACTCCAAAAGCGGCAAATAGTACCGAGGTATTCGCAAAAATATCGTTACGGGAACATAACCAGACCGAGCTCATGTTGATATCGTCGGATCGATGCCGCCAGAGTAGACCTAAACATAAACTGTTCGCAGCAAGCGCGAGCAAGCCAACCGCGCCGATTGTCTCGAAAACCGGAACATGCGGAAAGAAAATCTTGTAACCCGCCTGCCCGAGAACGAAAAGACCGAATACCGCCATAATACCGCTCTTGAACAGGGCTGCAACGGCTTTCAGTCTCGCGCCGCGGGCGACCACGTAAATACTGAAGCTGTAAACCAGGGCATCGCCAAGCATGTCGAGGGAATCGGCCAAAAGAGAAATGGAACCTGAGATCAGTCCCGCTGTGAGTTCAACAGCGAACATAACAGCATTAATACCCAGCACTATCTTGAGCGTAGAGCTTTGGCGATTACGAAGCGCCTCGATCTCGCAGGCTTTATCGTTGCAGCAACCGGCCATTATTCGTCCTTACAGATACCATGAGAAAATAGTGCTTCGGTATGTTCGCTGATATACTTTTCAAGTTGTTCCCAATATCCTTTGTCATCCCGTATCTTCTTGCAATAAGAACAAATAGGAATATATCCTTTCAAAGTCTTTATCTCGTCGAGCGCTTTCTGCAGTTCGGCAATCAGGCGTTCTCGTTCCGATTCAGCCCGCTTGCGTTCGGTGACATCGCGGGAGATGCCGAACAGGACTTACTTATTTACGCTTCTTTTGTATTTTAGATTCACCTTTTTCACATGTCCGGGACAATCCGAAATACTTCAGCACCCTGCCGCCGGTGAACGCGCATTTCGAGTAAATTGTTTTTTAGGAGCCAAAAGTGCTTGTGGAACCGAGGATTCGGGTGTATAATCACAGAAAGCCGCACAGCGAGATGAAGAATAAGTAATATACACGATTTCTAACTCTCTAAGTAAGAAAGGATTGTGAAAAAAAAGTCTTATTCATTTTTAGACCCTGAAACAAGTTCAGGGTGTAGCGGACTCTTCGACAGGCTCAGAGTCCGCTGACCGAGCACTGAGCTTGTCGAAGTGACCGTGTCATGCCGAACTCGTTGCCGCTTTGCGGGAACGATGAAACCGTTTCGGCATCTCTCAGAAAAAACGCTGACGGAGGATTCTTTGAACATGAACCACAGGCACACTGTATGGGCTTCGGTGCTTTCTTTTTTTATTTTCGTTTCCACTTCTTTCGGACAGGAGGCAAAACCGCCCCGTCATGCCCCTGATGCACTCCCCGGTGTGGAGCCGGAAATGCTCTTCGCCGAATATTGGATCGCGATCCAGCCCGACGCCGATACGGTCATCATGACCCCGGAGGAGATTTCCCGGTTCAATGAGAAAATCCGGAGCAAAAAGGTAAAAGACAATGAAAACTTTGAAGGCCCGCTCACCAATCCCATCCTGCCTCTGGAACTCTCCTCGACGATGCCTGGCGACAGCCTCCGGATACTTCTGGAACATAACCGCAGCGAGCTCTATACCCCGAGCCCGCTTTACGGCTCCAGGGAATTCTACGACAACCGCCTTGTCATATATTCTGATCGCATGAAGGACGGGCTGGCCGTGAAAATGAATATCGCCGCAGTTCCTAAAACCATCACGCGGCGTTTCGGCCTTGTAGTAAACCACAGCAATGTGCGGCAATATCCTACCGCAGTACCGGCCTACTCCGATGCCAAGGTTATGCTGGACCGTTTCCAGGTCACCGACCTCAATATCGGATACCCGGCTGCTGTCCTCCACGAATCCGCCGATGGCGATTTCCTGTTTGTGGAGACTCCCCTGGCAAGGGGGTGGGTGCCTGCAGGGGATATTGCCATCGCCGACCGCGCCGCAGTGCGCAAACTGGCGGAAAACCGCAATTTTATCATGGCTGCGGGAGATCAGGTGCCTGTCTACGGCGACCCCGGATTCCGCAGCTTTGCCCGGTATTTATTCCTCTCCGAGACCATGCCTCTGGTGAAAAAGGATGCTAAAGGCTATCTGCTTAAGATGCCATACCGCGGACCGGACGGCTCTCTTCAGATAACCAGCGGGTATGTCCGTCTCGACGCCGATGTCCATGTCGGTCTTTTGCCCTACACGAAGCGGACTGTTCTCACCCAGATGTTCAAGCTCCTGAACACCCCCTACGGCTGGCACGGCCAGGACAACAAACGGGACTGCGTCGGGACCCTGCGCGTGGTGTTCCGGTGCGCTGGCATCGAAACCGGCCGTGCCATAACCCTGGCCTCGGAGAATCACATCCCGGTGGACACGAAACTGAGTGTCGAGGAAAAGATGGCAAAAGTGACGGCCATCGAGCCGGTCATCACTGTCGTCTCCAGTCCCGGCCATACAGCGCTCCTGCTCGGCAAGGGACGGAACGGCAAACTCTACTTCATGCACCAGGGCGGCTGGGGTTACGATGAGAACGGCGTGCACTTCATCGTGAACCGGGTATCTATTAATGACGTTCAACATTCCTGGTTCAATATTAACCAGCCGAACCTCTACACGGTTATGCGGTGAGGAATAGTAAAATTCTGATTATACCATCCTGCCTTCAAAGAGCTGAATCACCCGATGCGCGGCGCCTGCGATGGCAGTATCGTGGGTAACTATCAGCACCGTTCCTCCGGCCTCCGCAAATGCAGAAAAAGTATCCAGGACTACTTTGGCGTTATCGTTGTCAAGGTTGCCGGTGGGCTCATCGGCGAGCAGGAGGCGGGGTTCGTTGAGAAGCGCCCGCGCCAGGGCGACTCGCTGACGTTCGCCGGTGCTGAGCTCTCCGGGATGATGGCCAGCTCGTTCGGAAAGATTGAACAGCCCGATCAATTCATCCGCCCTGCGGGAAGCATTGTTACGGGGGAGAGCAACGCTCGGAGCAAGAATATTGTCGCGTACCGTGAGATAAGGTACGAGATGAAACTGCTGAAATACGAATCCGATAGCGCCGGCGCGGAAACGCGCCCGCTCATCGGGGGAAAGAGCATAGGGGTTGACACCGTCGATCGTTACACTGCCTTTATCGGGAGCAAGAAGGCCGCCGGCCGCCAGAAGCAGGGTCGTTTTGCCGCAGCCACTGGGGCCCTGCACAGCTACGAATTCACCCCTGGCCGTGGTGTTCGTAATGTCCGAAAGAGCGCTCACGACGCCCCGTTCAGTCCTGTAATACTTGCTTATCCCCAGAAGTTCAACAAGAGGAGAGGCCACCGTTCATTCCCTCCCCAGAATGTTGGCCGGATCCTCGTAGGCGGCCATGAATGAGGGCGCCCAGCTTGCAATCGCGGCAAGAAGCGGAGAAGCGAGTAGGGTAAGGAGAAAAAGCCCGGGGTCGAACAAGGCCGCAAGTGTTGCGGGATTCGCCGCCTCGCCTGATACGGCGCCAATAAAAAAACCGCACATGAATCCGATGACTGCACCCGCCAGCCCGAGTATGATTGCTTTCGAGAGAAAAACGGTCACGATCTGGCGCGAGGTGTACCCTATTGCCCGCAGAATGCCGATCTCCTCACGCCGTTCGCGAACATTGGCGAGCATCAAAAGGCCGATCAATGCCGCGGCGCCAAGGATAATCAGCGGCGCCAGCCAAGCCGCGAACCGCTCATGCTGGATTCGCAATGCGGCGCGGTAGCTCCTTTCAGCGGAAAGGGTCGAATCGGCGGTGGCCTTCGCCCGGTCACGGGCTTTGGCGCGGACGACAACGTTGTTTTCCAGTTCGATCACCTGCACATCGGGAAGAATCCGCGAAACATCGGCCCGTACCGTGGCGATGTCGTTGCCGGCGCACTGACATTTCAGTGCGAGCATGGCGTTGATAAGGCCGGGTTTGCCGAGCATCTGCTGGGCGGTTCCCAGGTCTATCCAGGCGGTGATATCATCCTTCGTGCCGCGCTGGGGATTACACTCGGAGACGGTGAACCGCTTCCCCTTCAAAAAGAGATTGTCGCCTGCTGAAATGCCAAGACTGTTCCAGAGCTCGAAACCGAGCACAATCTCCCCGTGGGAGACCGGCAGAAGCATCGGCTCCGTTTCTTCGCGATGAAGATAAGGCATCTCGCCGCGTATTCCCATGAGGACAATAGTGCGGCCGCCCTGTTCCGGCCAGCGGATTTTCTGTTCCAGGCTGGGAAGGAGGTGCCGGATAGTGATCATGTTCGAGTCGGCGAGGCGTTTTACATATGCCTCGGGCATTGTTTTCGAAGCGTATCCCGCATCATAGAAGTTATCGAGCTTTTGCCCTTTAGGGAGAATCAGGAGGTTGTATCCCAGCTCTTTCATGATCTTCCGGTACTCATCCTCCATGCGGCGCATATCCCCGGCGATTCGAGCCTCCTTTTCGGCCAGTATACGTCGTGTCTGGAGATCGTGCGCACGGAGGAGGGTCATCTCCGCGACCAGCACACCTGATGCCACTGCAACGGCAGACAGCCCCAGCAGGAACGTTGCTTTTCGATGCAGTATCTCTTGTGTGACAAGGTGCAGAAGATTCATGGTAACCCTTGATGAAATCTAAAAGAAAACAAAGAAAAAGTCTAAACCTCGATTCATGGGATTAGAGGCAATACAATTCATTTAACCCTAATTATTCACAAACTTAAAGATAAGATCCCCCCGCCGCTTGGCGGCGACCCCCTTATCGAAGGGGGTAGAAAAAATGAAAGATAAAAAATGCTTGTGGCGAATTCTCCCCTTAACAAGGGGAGATGCCGACAGGCAGAGGGGATCAATCCCTTTAATGAAATGTGAAAAAACATTTTATGAATAATCCGGG
>JAUYCD010000117.1 GCA_030692375.1 Candidatus Latescibacter sp.
CCGAGGGGGGACTTTTCGTGGTAAAGATGAAAATGCGAAAGTGTAACTTATTTGAAAAACCGATTAAGCCTTGTATTGCAGTCTTTTAAGTCCCCCTTTGGGGGATTTAGGGGGCTGTAGTTTTGAGGTTTACAGCAAGAAAATCTTTTTTTTATGAATAATCCGGGTTAGTTACTGCTATTCTGCGGGAATGGACAGCCTTCATCAGCTCGAACCATGCAATACTGATGGACCCTGCGCCCAGACAGATCAATATATCGTTGAAATGCAGCACATTAAACCGGAAAAGCTCCATGAGGAAGGGAACAGAAAGCGCCAATCCCAAAAACACCGCCGCTCCGCCGAAAACCCACCACTGGGCGGTATTCGGAGAACGAAGGGTTTCGAGAAAGGTTCTTGTCCAGGAGCGGTTGGTCACTATCAGGCCCAGGTTGGCCACGATCAGAGTGACGAAACTCAGGGCTCGGGCTTCGTTTTCCCCCTGCCCCCGATAGAGCGAGACGGCATAAACCGCCGCCACGATTGCCAGCACACTGATACCCTGGAGAATGCTGATAAACAGGGTGCTCCGGCTGAAAAGGCGATCCTCGGGTTTGCGGGGAGGCTTTTTCATAACATCCGTTTCCTCATGTTCCGCCTCAAAGACAATCGAGCAGGCCGGATCGATAATCAGCTCCAAAAAAACGATATGCACCGGCAGAAGTACGAGCGGCCATTGTAAAAGTACCGGAATGAGAGACATCCCTGCAATCGGCACATGGATGGCAAAGATGTAAGACACCGCCTTTTTGATGTTGTCGAAAATCCGGCGGCCCAGTCTTATCGCCTGGACAATGGAAGAAAAGTCATCGTCCAGAAGAACCAGGTCCGCAGATTCACGGGCCACATCGGTCCCCCTGCCCCCCATAGCTATGCCGATATGCGCGGATTTCAAAGCCGGGGCGTCATTCACACCGTCCCCGGTCATGGCCACAATCTCCCCGTTTGCTTTGAGGGCGTTGACAATGCGCAGTTTTTGCTCCGGCACCACCCGTGCAAAGATATTGACCTCCCGGATGAGCCGCTCAAGTTCCTTATCATCCATCGCATTCAGCTCCGGCCCGGTGATCATGGTATCATGGGGCGCCAGACCGATCTGACGGGCTATGTTACGGGCGGTTCCCGGATAGTCCCCGGTAATCATCACTACCCGTATACCGGCGGAATAACATTCCTGTATCGCCTGCGGTACGAAAGGCCTGACCGGGTCGACCAGACCGATCAGTCCCAGGAACTCGAAGGTAAAATCATGCTGTTCATCGGGCAGGTTTGCGAAATGGAAGTGTGCTTTCGCTACCCCCAGAACCCGCAAACCTTCATCGGCCATGCTTCCGATATGCCTGGAAAGCTCCCCGGTCTGATCCGTTGAGAAATGACAGAGATCGGCGATGGCTTCCGGCGCGCCTTTGGCGGCGACAACATAGTCGTTTCCGGCAGGCGATTTCCATACCCGTGATAGGGAAAGTAATTTTTTTGACAGGGGATACTCCTGGACCAGGGTCCAGTCACGGTGAATGTGCTCCGTACGGGCCAGATACCCTTCCCCTACCCCCTTGATGGCCTTTTCCATGGGATCGAACGGATCGATCTGGCTGGCAAGCACTCCGAATTCGAGCAGTTCATGGAATGTTTCCGGCAATGGAGATTGCAGGGAGTCTTTTACTTCGAAAAACCGTTCGGCGGCGTACATTTTCCCTACCGACATGGTGTTGAGTGTCAGGGTGCCGGTCTTGTCCACGCAGAGTACGGTGGCGGAACCGAGAGTCTCCACCGCAGGAACGCGGCGGGTAAGAACCCGTTTCAGCGAAATGCGCCATGCACCAAGAGCCAGAAACACGGTGAGCACTACGGGAAACTCTTCGGGAAGAACCGCCATGGCCAGGGTCAGACCCGCCAGGAATCCCTGTAACCAGCGCCCCCAGGTCAACCCGAAAACAACTACCACCAGAATACAGAGGAGGAGACCGACGACAGCAAGAGTCCTTACCAATCGCCGGGTTTCCTTTTGCAGTCTTGTTTCTTCCGGCTCCACCGCCTTCAGGGCTTTCCCGATTTTTCCAAGCTCGGTGTGAATGCCGGTTGCCAGCGCTTCGGCGATGCCCTGACCCTGCACGATCATAGTCCCGGAATACACGAACGGCAGATCATCCCCACCGGGGCTGCCCATTCCCATCTGGTTTTCAGCGGGAGCTTTGCGCACCGGCACCGACTCGCCGGTCAGGAGTGACTCATCCGCCAGGAGATTCATTCCGGCAAGCACCACCGCATCAGCCGGAACCCGGTCGCCCTCGCAAAGGACCAGGATATCTCCCCGTGCCACCTCGCGACCGGCGATGCGTTTCTCCCTGCCGTCACGAATTACCAGCGCGCGGGGGCTGGAAAGATCGCGGAGTGCGTCTAGAGCGCGCTCCGTTTTCCGCTCCTGGTAGAGGGTGATGCCCATTATCACGAAAACAAAACCGAGAAGGAGCAAGGCTTCCTGGATGTCGCCCAATGTGAGGTATATGGTTCCGCAGGCAACCAGGAGCAGAAACATCGGTTCCCGAACCACTTCCAGAGCAATGGCGAACGTGTCGCGCTTCTCCGAGGAAGGAAGCTCATTATATCCTTCATTTTTCAAACGGTATAAAGCTTCTGATTCCGTCAGGCCGGATATGTTTTTTATATCAACCATCTTTAACACAAGAGTTTTCCTTTCCTAAAAGAAACAAATTAACGAAAAAAAGGGAGCAAAAGAAAGCTTCCTTTTTTTAAAATACATTAAACAATGTTGGTTATTCTATATAGATGCCGAAACGGTTGTTAAATGATGCGCTGCGCTTGCATCGTTCCCGCGAAGCGGCAACAAGTTCGGCATGACACGTGTCATCCTGAACTCGTTTCAGGATCTAAAAGAACGGGAGCGTTTTAAAAACAAAATCCCCCCGCCGCATAAAGCGGCGACCCCCTTATTAAGGGGGTAAAAGCTGCCTGCCAACATGATTCCCCCCTTAATAAGGGGGGATGTCCGAAGGACAGGGGGGATTCGTCCTTCAAGAAGACTTGAACCTAAGAATATTTTCATAAATATATTCTCGTGGAACGATAAGCATCATAAAGAGTTACAAAAAATTGATTCAAATATCTGGGGAATGGCCAGTAATTCCCGAGGGGAACTTTGGTCTTTCAATGAAGAAACCTTGATAATTATTTAAATAACATTTTACCCCGACACACTAGTATATTTGGCAAAATTGTGATTTTTTTTCTACATTAGGGAGGATTCATGCCTTTTTCGGCAGGAAAAATTATGAAAAAGCTTACCACGTCCTCTATACCGGGGTTGTGTTCAAGTATCTTCATGCTGTTTTTTTTTACGGGCGGGGCGGCAGCGGAAGACACGATCGACTATGGACCTAGATTCGAGATAGGCATTGGGGGCAGTTATTCGCAGGAGTACAAAGCGCCTCAATGGACTTCCGGGAACTATGGTTCAGCAATGATTACCGGTGCCTATCGCCTCTTTAATGGGCTGGCCATTCAGGGGGGAGTGGGTTTCGGACGCGGAGGGAGGCCGTATGCCGATTCTCTCTACTACGGAAACGATTATATCCTTAATCCCGACAAAGGAACCTATAATGGCTCCTCATGGATCGGAGTAAGATATGAACTTCCCATGAGGGTTTTGAAACAGAATATCGCAAACATTCATTCGGTTTATGCATGTGCAGGAGTGTGCCAGGCCGATTATGGCATTCGAAGTACATCTTGGATCTACAATGGCAATCTGATAGACAACCAGAGTATCACCTCATTCCGGGTCTCCAAGCTGAGCGGCCAGTTCGCCTCGCTTGCCGCACGGTGGCGGGTCAATACCGGGGCGACCGAAAATCCCGGGTCATGGTTCGGCGCCTATGGCTTGGACATCGGGGTGAAATATACCCGTTATCAGAATGGAAAACCCGAGCTGCCCGACCTTGAGAAAGCGATTCCCGGATTCAACAACCTTCAGATTTTTGCGATAGGATTCCTGAAATTCAGGCTGTTTGAATGATCCGGCAAAAAAATCCTCCGACTTTTTTAAGGAATCAACACCGGGCAAAAATGCAGCGAGAAGGGCAATGCCGAAAATGACGATTGAAAAGCGGAAGAATTTCATAAGAATACCTCACCGTTTCGCCCAATTAGATCCTGAAACGAGTTCAGGATGACACGTATCATGCCGAACTTGTTGCCGCTTCGCGGGAACGATGAAACCGTTTCATATCCTGTCTACCGGAATTGATGCATTCTATATATACATATATACTGCATGAGAATGGGCCGAGGCAAGGAAAGAATGTCTGAACCTTACAGGATATGAAAGCTGGTGGAAATGGATAATACGCTCTATTACGGCGACAACCTGGATGTTCTGAGGCAGCACATCGACTCGGATTCCGTTGACCTCGTGTACCTCGACCCGCCCTTCAAGAGCAATCAGAACTACAACGTCCTTTTCAAAGAACAGGACGGCAGCCGGGCCGCGTCGCAGATACTTGCGTTTGAAGATACCTGGACATGGAATCAGGAGGATGAAGTCGTCTTTTCCGACCTGGTGACCACCGGCGGGCGCGTTTCCGATGTTATGCGGGCATTCCGCACATTTCTCGGCCCCTGCGACATGCTCGCCTATCTCGTGATGATGGCCCCGCGACTAATAGAATTGCGGCGTGTTCTTAAATCAACGGGGAGTATTTATCTCCATTGCGACCCGACAGCGAGTCATTACCTGAAACTGCTTATGGATGCAGTGTTCGGGGTGGAGAGCTTTCGAAATGAAATCATATGGTGCTATAAACGCTGGCCTTCAAAGCAAGATAATTTTCAACAGATGCATGATGTAATACTTCGGTATAGCAAATCAAAAAAAGTCATATGGAACCAACTTTACGAGGATTTCACAGAGCAAACTAAAAAAAGAATCAAGGGCGGCATGAAAATAGAACATATTGTCGGTGAATCAGGTAAAATTCTTATTAGGCCAACCAAAGAAAAATCCCCTGGCGTAGCCATGTGCGACTACTGGAATATACCAATGATTGCAGGGCAAGCCAAGGAAAGATTAGGTTATCCAACACAAAAGCCAGAATCGTTGCTTGAGCGGATCATATCCACAAGTAGCAACCCCGGCGATGTAGTCCTTGACCCCTTCTGCGGATGCGGAACAACGATTGCTGTCGCACAGAAACTTGGTAGGCGATGGATCGGCATTGACATCACGCACCTTGCCATAACGCTGATAAAATCCCGGCTGATGGATACCTTTAGCGGCGTGGTTCAATATAAGGTTATAGGCGAGCCGGTTTCTATCCCGGATGCTGCGGAGTTGGCCTCT
>JAUYCD010000118.1 GCA_030692375.1 Candidatus Latescibacter sp.
TAGATGCCGAAACGGTTCGTTCCCGCGAAGCGGCAACAAGTTCGGCATGACACGTGCACTTCGACAAGCTCAGTGCTCGGTCAGCGGACTCTGAGCCTGTCGAAGAGTCCGCTACATCCTGAACTCGTTTCAGGATCTAAACACTCAAAACACGCGCAATTATTTATGTCGTCATGTATAGATGCCGGAACAGGTTCTGTATGACTTCTTAAAAAAACAAGTTCAAGTCGTGCATGTATCGTCCTTATTTTCTTCTGCAAGTAAACCACTGTTCTTCCGTCTCTTTCTCTCCCAGTACAGGTATCCCGGGATGCCCAGCGACACGAGCAGTACGCCCATGAGAGAGTTGATAAGCGGCATCCTTCCGCTAAGGAATCCGGTGATGTCGGTGTAGAGAGTAAATGCCACAAAAATCGAAGCGAACAGGACAAAAAGAATCGGCACCGCCGGATATCCCCACACCCTGTACGGGCGATGTGCATCAGGCATTTTGCGGCGCAGGATAATAACCCCGAATGCAGCGGCGGCATAAAATATCCAGCTCACGAAGATGAGCATGTCGGTGAGCTGGTCAAAAGTACCGCTGAGCACCAGCAAAGACGACCAGATTCCCTGTACCATCAGTGAAGGGCCGGGGGTTCTGAATCGGGGATTGATTTCACCGATTTTCCGAAAGAACAGTCCCTCCCGTGACATGGAATAGTGCACCCGGGCGGTCATCATAATTGTTCCGTTCATTGCGCCAAAGGTGGAGATCATGATTGCGACCGCTATGAGGCTCCCGCTCCAGTTTCCCCAAAAAGTCCGGGCGACATCGGTGGCCACCAGGTAAGACTGTCCCTGGGCTTCCGCTCCGGTGTACTTGGCGGCCATTTCTCCCACCGGGATAACATAGATATACGCGAGATTGACAAGAATATAGATAATCATCACCGTGACCGCGGTGATGAGCATTGAGCGGGGGAGCGTTTTCTGAACATTGTTTATCTCCCCGGAGATATAGGTCACATTGATCCAGCCGTCGTAAGCCCAGAATGCACCGGACATGGCAATGATGAAAGCAAGGAAAATGGAGGAGAACGAGGTTCCGGGAGCGATTGTGGACTCCGAAAAATGGGCGGCATCACCCTGACCCAGGCTGAACGCGCAGACGATGATGACAGTGATGGTCAACACTTTCATGCTGGTGAACAGAATCTGGATAGCCCCTCCGAGTTTGACTCCCAGGTAGTTTATCATGGTCAGGAACATAATGAGGGCTATGGTGCAGAGCTTGAGCCCGAAGAACTTGAAAGGAGTGATATCCCCCAGAAACGGGATGTGGAGCGCACATGATTCCCATGAAACAGGCAGACGCGGAAAATGGAGAAAATATCCCAGGGAATCGGAAAAAACGTAGGCCAGGGAAGCGATGGAGCCGGTCTGGATGATGGCAAACACAGCCCACCCGTAGAGGAAACCCACGAACCGGTTATAGGTGCGGTTGAAATAGGAGTACTGCCCTCCGCAGTCGGTGAACATTCCGGATATTTCAGCGACGGAAAGAGATCCGAACAGGGTCATCAGCCCTGCAACAATCCAGACCAGCACCAGGAGCTCCGGCGATCCAAGCTGGGTGGCCATCACTCCCGGCTTTTTGAATATCCCCGAACCAATTATGGAACCGATTCCGCAACTTATTACAGTTATGAGGCCGATCTGGCGGATCAGTTCGGGCTTTTTTAGAGATGGTTCCGAAGGCATGAAACTCCCTGGATACATGTATTGAGGACTTGTGGAAAAGAGAATAAAACAGCCGGAGGTCGTATAAACAAGGGATTTTTATATTCCGGCATGAAAAAGGACAAAAAAATCCCTGCCGGTATATTCGACAGGGATTTTATTTAAAACAGGGCGGGTTTCAATCCCGCCCCTTGTAGTTTATAGCGAAAGAGGTTATTTCAATAACATCATCTTGCCTGTTTTGGTAAACCTATCCGATGCGAACCGGTAGAAATAGAGGCCGGAACCGTATCGGGAGCCGTCGAATTTCACTGCGTGCACCCCAGCGCTCACCGTACCTTCCACCAGGGTGACTACCTTCTGGCCGTTTACCGCGAAGATGTCCAATCTGACTTTCGTGGGTGAAGCCAGCGAGTAGGTGATTGTGGTCAGGGGGTTGGCGGGGTTGGGGGAAATGGTAACGTATTCTTTCACAATATTTTTTGCCGTTTCAGGTTCTGGTTGAAGGCCAAAAGTACCTTTTTTGAATTTATCCGTATATTGCCATGGATTGTAATTCATATCCGCCGAGGCGTACGCCAAACGAAGGCTTTCCTGTCCGGGATTCAACAGCGCGGCTCTTTCCGCATACACCTTTGCCTGCGCTTTATCATGAAGATAATCCCCGTTTATCTGGGCGACGCGCGTAAGCATCTCCACTTCCATCGCCGTGCCCTTGTAATCTTCCATCTTTTTCAGGTAGGCATCGCGCGCTTCATTCGGCCTGCCTTCGCGGAGCAGAAGATCGCAGAGAATAAAATCCAGTGACGCCTTCTGCCAGGTGGAAGCGATTTTCAATTCATCGGTCACAACTCCCCTCAGACCTGAATAATCATGGCTGGAATTATCGCATATTCTTAATATTGACAATATGATGAATTGCCTGTCTCCGGGATTTTTTTCCTGGGTAAGCAGATTTCCGTATATATCGAGGGCGCCCCTCCAGTAGCCTGATGTTTCGAGGTTTTCCGCCTGTTCATACAAGCTTTTCTGGTTTTCTGCTATTAAAGCCCGTTTGTAAACACCGGCTACAGAGGTACTGTCATACGGCGTTGTAACATAATTTGTCTTGGTTACCACATCGGGGAAGGAAATAATATCGCTCCAGGTCGGGGGATTCGCCGAAGATCCCCAATAGTTGTACTGAGCATCGATGGAGCCGGTGGAAGGATTATTAAGCGCCTTATACCCGCTCGAATGATAGATGTTGTTATATCCGTTCAAATCAACCCGGCAATTTGATAGGACAGCAATACCTTCCTGTGTATTTGGTTGTATATGGCTCGAATCTACACACGCCATGGGATTGGTTGTGGAAGTTCCGATTTTCAACCCTAACCAGGAATTTTTCACTGTCACCCTGCTAATTCTCGGCGCTGAAGTCGAACCGGAAACCGATATTGCGCCGTTTTGGTAACTTGAAGTCGAGGTATTGTCGCAGAGTATGTTGCGTATGGGTGTTGTAGTATTGTCGCCCCATAATCCGGCTTGACGGCAATTTTTTATGGTAAGGGTATTATTGCCATTATTCAGTATCGATCCGGAATAGATATCAATACCGCAATCGGCATTTTCAATGGTGCAATCATCAGTTAATACATTCAGTGTACCTCCATTGTATATGTCCATACCACTCCAATATGATCCTCCTGAAGCGGCGAGGTTAGCGGAATTTAAATCAAGTGTACCATAAACATTAATTTTAACTCCGGAAGCAAATACTGCGGCATCAGTTGTACCAACCCCATCAATCTCAATTCTTCTACCAGAGGAAATTGTAAGGTTACTTGTAATGTTTGACATAGTCCCAATATAATATATTGCATCAAGTCCAGGGGATTCGCTGAAATCCGTTCTACAGAAAATAGCTCCTGCTTTATCTCCATCCTGTGGAGATTCAATACTTGGATCCGCATCTCCACTATGCCACATTAAATTTTGTTTTATACCTTGAGCAATATATAAGGTGTCAATGGGACTCATATCATATCATAAATCATCAACATTAACGAAATGGCCCATTTCATGAGCAATTGTTTTTCTTAGATTTGCATCGCCTGCAGATTGGCCCGGAAGATTCCATTTCTTGTTAGCATTTAAATATATATCGCCCCCTGAATTTTCACCCCAAAGAACCCCAGAAGTATCAAATGTTATGGTAGATATACCATTATTTGGAACATGAGAACTAGTAGAATCATTCTCATCGATAGTGAATGAAATATTGGCACCTGATATTATATTCCAATCACTGCAAGCACTATCGACTACTGATTTTAAGGCTGCAAAACCTATATAATTTCCATTGCCATCTTGAGATCCGGATGGATTTATATGTAAGGTATATGTACATTGTGATGTAGTAGGGGTTGAATAAGTTCTGAAAAATTTTCCACTTATTGAGCGAAGTGCATAAGTCCAATCCACAATTACTGTTGATTTAGCCGCAGCATTAATTTTTTGATTTTGCTCAGGGTATATTGGCTGTTTGTATCCGTGGAATACTTTTTCATCTGAAGAGATAAATAAGCGGATTTTTTGCATGTAAGAATCAACAATTTCATCTGAATTTTGAATTTTTTCGGCTAAAATTGGAATAAGGCTAGAATTATCATAGATTAGATAATATCCATTATCTCTTTTTTTTATTAAAGCGATATAACGTTCTCCCTTCTGGGCTTTCTGTGGTATATGAGCTAAAATGTTCTCACCATTAAAAATCATAGCATCAATAGTTTTAATTTCGATTTTTTGTTGGTTAAAATCTATCTTATTCGAAATTATTTTTTCGATGCTAAATTCTGAATAGCGGGCAATCTGCATAAAATTTTTGTAAGGTTCTTCAGCATTTCTTGTACTGACTACCGAACCAAGAATTATTAGATCAGCACTTCGAAGCATGTTTTCGAAGGTATCAAAATTGTCATAATATACTTTACCTGCATATACATTGGGAATAATGGTAATTCCATACACTATGACGAAAAGGAATAATTTAATATTTCGAAGAAACATAATTTGCTCCTTTCGATATGATTATAATTTTGGTTTTAATATAGACCATCCATAAAACAAGACTCATTTTTTCATACTTTATCTACCTTTCTTATTATTTTGTTAAATTTTTTTTAACTGTTATTTCAGATTATACTACTAAACCGGGAGTGAATGTTTTGAGCAAAAAACCAATATGAAAATTAATTTCAGTTCTATTTAAGAAACATCACCTTTTGTATATCTCTTATTTCTCCCGACTCCAGTACTACAAGATACACGCCCGAGGCGCTATGGGAAACGTTCCAAGTGATCTTATGGTTTCCAGCGTTCATTATTCCATTAACAAGTGTTTCAATCAGTTGCCCGGAAATATTATACACCGAAAGTCTGGCATTTCCAGGACGGGAGATTATGAAATTAATTGTTGTTGTAGAATTGAATGGATTCGGGTAAACTTCACGAATGCCAAAAGTTTCGGGATGATTCAGACTTTGAGAATTTGATATACGAGTTGGGCCTTCCTCTTCAAATTTCGATACTCCATAACTCGTACCAAACCAGAGAGCGTCCTGTCTGTCAACTGCAATAGACCATACGTAATTACTGACTAGACCATCTGCAGTAGTGTAAGTTTTCCAGTTAGAACCATCGAATTTAGTTATACCTCCACTATCGCCTATGCCAAACCAGATTGCGCCATGGTTGTCAGCTGCAATGGAGAGGATGCGCTTATTGGGGAGGCCATCAGAGGTTGTGTAGGTTTTCCATGAAATGCCATCGAATTTGGATAATCCTGTTGATGTCACATTGTTACCAAACCAGAGCACACCTTGATTATCAACGGCGATAGATAAGACTAAATTATTTGAGAGGCCATCAGCAGTGGTATATGTTTTCCACGAATTTCCATCAAATTTCGATACACCTTCACTGGTTCCGAACCAGAGCGCACCCTGGTTATCGACGACCATACATCTTACTGTATTAGAAACCAAGCCATTTGCAGTCGTGTAAGTTTTCCATAAAACTCCATCGAAATTCGATACTCCGTCTGCTGTGCCGAACCATAACTGGCCTTGTTTATCCACTACGATGGATGAGATAATGTTTTCGGCGAGGCCATCGGCCTTTGTATAATATTTCCACAAAACTCCGTCAAATTTCGATACGCCAGCGCTGTCCGTTCCGAACCATAACGCACCTTTTTTGTCCACAGCTATGGAGGTAACGATGTTATTAGCAAGGCCGTCAGCTGTTGTGTATGTTTTCCACGAAACACCATCGAATTTCGATACGCCACCTCTTGTCCCGAACCATAGCGCACCCTGGTTGTCCACGACAATGGATGTGACAGTATTTTGAGCGAGCCCGTCCGCGGTTGTGTAATTCGTCCACTTCCCCTCTCCTCGGGATGCAGCGGTGAAACACACCAGTGCAACCATGGTAAAGACGAATGTATGGCAAGTCATAATAAGCTCCTCGAATGTAAATGGTTTCTTGATCATCCATTTTCTACTATTGTAATAAATAGGTTCATCATACGATATAAACATCGCGCCGCATCCTCCTGAAAGTCAATCCCCCAAAGGTATGATTTTTGAATTAATCCTTTTGGCCTATATGGAATAATCCTTTAGGATTAGATATGGTTCCGTAAACGATAATTTATGCATCAATTCAATTATGCTGTGGACATCCAGTTTTTCCATGATGTGTCTTTTGTGAATCTTTACCGTATTGATGCTGATAGAGAGGCAATTTCTTTTGCAGTTTTACCTTCTTTAATAAAAAACAGATTTCGTTTACCTGCACTTTTTAATCATTTGATTATTCCCTATAAAAATGTTAATTTTAGGAACCGGACACCCTTTGGAGCAGTCATTTTTGAAATGGCGGACGAATAATTCACGATGGACGTTACCATGTACAGAAAGCAGATTTTTTTAACCGTTGCATGTTTCGTAAGTACTATCTTTCTCCTCATGGCGTGCGCGGGGGAAGAAAATATCCGGGCGAACCAGGATCCCATCCTGGGGGAATGGGCGAATGACAAGAATTTGACGATACTCGTTCACCGGACTCCGGGGAAAGAACTGGTGGCTGAGATTATATCGGCGCCGGGCTTTTTCGGCGACAACATCGGCGCCGGGAAAATGATAATCCGCAACATCCAGCCCTTCCAGACACGCTATTCGGGCATATTTGTAATGCCCGGCGATGAAAAAGCCGTCAAGATTCAGATTCGATTCAAGGATATGAACACCCTGGTGTTTTCCACCGATGACAAACGCGCGAAGGGGAACCTCATGGTTTGGCGCCGGCTGGTGAGAAGCAACAAACTTATACCAAAGTAACTGAGTGCCTGAGTGCCTAAGTAAAAGAAGAGGCACAAAGGTACAAAGACACAAGGTACAAGGTGAAAGATAGATGCCGAAACGGTTTTATCGTTCCCGCGAAGCGGCAACAAGTTCGGCATGACCGATTCAAAGAGCAGACATTAACTTTTCCATATAGTTTTGTTTCTTAACTTAGGCACTCAGGCACTTATTTATTGAAAGGATGTTATGAAACGAAGAACGTTTATCCGGACCGCCGCATTGAGCGGGGCGGCGCTGGCTGGCATGGAAGTTCCACAGTGGGCGATGCCGACCTGCTCCCATGCGTTTCCAACCGGCGGCGGGATTAATGTGGCCGAAGGCATAGAAATTGTCGAGGCCGGAAAAGCTAAGAATGTGATGCCGGAGATTCGTCCTGAGATTCTGAACAATCCACGGGCGGTATTTCTGATCGAGACAAATGTGAGCGCCTCTCCGGATGCCAGAGGGAATTTCATGGAAGCCCGTCCGCAGCTTGAGCAGGCGGGGAAAAAGCTCGTACGGGAGCTTTTTGTCAAAGGCAGCCGGAAGGGCGGCTCGACCCTGGTAAAACCGAATTTCACAACCGTGCCGGACAGAACCCTCAGCCCGGTGGTGGGCATCAATACCGCCCCGGATTTTGTGGCGGGTTTCATCGAGGGGCTCCGTGAGCTGGGCAACACCAACGTTATCGTTTCCGACCGCGGCACCGATGTGGTCAACCACCGCCAGACCGGCATCTATGAAGTCCTCGATGCCCATAAAATCGACCTGATAGAGGCCAATTACGACCAATTCTCCCATTACCGCAAGGATGACCTCAACTGGCACAAAGTCCCCAATCCTGTGCTCTGGAAGAATATCCCCACCTACCGTCCTATCGGCGATCCTGACAATTTCTTCATCAATATGCCCAAGCTCAAATGTCATAACCTGGGGCTTACCACCCTCTCCACCAAGAACCTCCAGGGAGCGGTGCCGACAGCGTACGGCCACTACTGCGATACCTGGGATGCGCTGCCGCTACTCTGCAAGACGTATGGGATCGATTTCAAACGTGATTTCGTGGAGAATTACCAGCAGAGGGTTGAGGCGGCGTTCCTTAAGCACCGAGACGCCGGATTCAAACACTGGGACAAGGAGCAGTCCTATTCCAAGTATCAGGCAAAGGGCGGCTGGGATGCATTCAGGAAGGTCAAGGACAGTGTCAGGAACAAGGCCGAGTTCATGAAGGGCATTTCCAACCTTATGTGGGATGAACAGTGGTGCCAGCGCGGCCTCGATTCCTCCTCCGCCATCAAACCCTCCATCAACATCATCGAGGGAGTGATAGGCCGTGACGGCTCCGGGTTCGATGTAGGCAAAGATGAGCTCTGCAACATCATCGTCGTCGGTCTCTCCACCACCGAGGTGGACGCGGTCGGCTCCTACATTATGGGCCACAATCCTATGCAGCTTATTTATACCCGCATCGCCAAAGAGCGGGGACTGGGCGAAAACGATGTCAACAAGATAGATCTCTACTGGATCAGGAACGGCGTAGTTTCCAAGGCGAATGTGGCGGATATAAAGCGCTACAGGCTGGGGGTCAACCTGCACACCTGGGCTGAAACCGGGGAGCGGCTGTTCTGGTGAGCAAAACGGGGGAAGGCATCTATTTCCGTTTCAGAATATCCGCTTTTATTGTCAGTTTCCATACAGCCTTTCTGTATCCACTTCTACCCCCAGGCCCGGGCCATCTGGAGGAATGAACATTCCGCCATGCCCGAACTGGTAAGGTTTTTTCCCCAGGTCTTCGTTGAGAAGGTGGGCGCCGAAACATCCTTCCAGCCAGGTGAAAAAAGACGTTCCCGCCGCCAGGTGCGCCCCGGCGCAGGAAAGAATGCAGCTTTCCCCCACCTGGGAGCCGAGCTGAACCGCAAGCCCGTGCCCCCGGGCCGCCTCGATAACCCGCAGCGCCCCGAGAAGGCCGCCGCACTTGGAGATGCGCACGTTCACCATATCGCACGCTCCCATGGATGCCGCCCGCTCCACATCGGAAGGGTTGCACACGGACTCGTCCAGGGTGACGAGCATACCGCCGGGCCGCCGCAGTTCAGCCATGCCCTCAAGATCATCCGCCGGGAGCGGCTGTTCCACCGAAACCACTCCCTCACCTGTAAGAGCATGAATGAATCCCGCCGCCTCGGCACGGCTCCAGGAACAGTTGGCATCCACCCGTATCTCCGCCCTGTGAGAGAGAAAGGAACGGGCTTTCCTTACCTGCCCGGCAGGATCCTCGGCGTTTACTTTGACTTTGATGTGCTTGAAATGAAAGGTGGAAGTATAGCGAAGAAACTTTTCGAGCTGCGCTTCCGGAAGGAGGGGCACCACAAGGCTGTATTCGAGAGGCTCCGCTTTCCGGTTAAATCCCAGAATTTCCGCAGCCGGCAGGTTCCAGTGTTTTCCCGCCAGATCGAGGAGCGCAAGCTCCACCGCGCACATTGCGGCAGGGTTACGGACACCAGCGTCCGATATACCGATACCATTGAGTGCGGATATGACTTCCCGGGGGCAGGAGAATGATTGCCGGGCCAGGTGGGGCAGCAGATCGGAAACAGCCGGGAGAACACTTTCGGGAGTCTCCCCGGTAACATAGGAACGAGGTACACATTCTCCATACCCTGTAAACCCGGAAGCGGACCGGAGCTCCACAAACATGTTTATGGAATAGAAACGCGAAGCGAGGCTGTGCGCGACATCCATGCGGAAGTCAAGCCGCCGTGAAAATACTTGAGTGAAATCCACTTTTAAAACAGGTGTGGCCGTCATACGGTCTCCGGACGCATCTTATGGAATTTTTTCCATTGATACCACTGATCCGGAAACATTAAAACAAAACGTTCGAATGTCTTCAGAATTTCAGCGGACATATTCTGTTCCGTTGATTTTTCTGTATCACCGATGGGAACGATGGTGAGACGGTACCCCTTATTGGTGCGGACCATGAACGAACCGAGCGCAGTGGAATCGGTACGGCGGCAGAGGACTTCAAGGGAGCGATCCAGCCATATTTCCCCTCCGAAAGCCTGAATGGTCCGATCTCTCCTGGTTTTCCAGGCATCGACCTCATCGCATTCGGTGAGCAGGATGCGACCCCGTTTGAGCGCCCCAATCGCCTGCTGCATGACATTCCCGCTATGGGCGTCTATGAGTTCCACATTAACTTCTGCGGCGCGTTTCATCAGGCTTTTCTTGAGCCTTTCCGTCTGGAATGAAACCACCATGGTGACCGGATAGCGGCGTAAAGCTAGTGCAAGAGGCATAAACTCCACTCCCCCGAAATGGCCGGTAACCAAAACCACCCCGCCATTTTCCAGAGCACGATCCAAATGGATAAGACCTGAGTAATCCATAGCCTCCCACAACTCTCTCTTTAATATATCATAATTCCGGTGAGCCATGATAAGTTTTTCGGAGTAATGGGAAAAAATCCCGGCAAAGGTTCTCTTAATAATTGATTTGGCTTCTCTATTGTTCGTGAAAACGGTCAGGATATTTTTCTTGATCAGTTCCCGCTCTTTCCGGTTGGCGAGATAATAAAAGGTGCCCAGAACCTGCATGTACCAGGTACAGAAAGCAAGCGGAGCATATTTGAAAAGGAATACGTTCGGTGCAGCCTGAAAAAAAGTAGAAATATTCATGGCTTTACCCCCAGTTATTTTGTAAGTTGGTTTTTTTGAATGTGTTATGCAGACAGAATTGGAAATATACATGAAATAGCAGAAAACATAATATAAAAAACAGATTTCTGTAAATTCGATGCCTATTTTCAGTAAATCGGGTAAACTGAGGTAGATAAAGAAAAAATAATAAGATTTGAGTCAATTGCAAAAGTCGAGATTATTTTACGCAGCCCCCTTCAATCCACCCCGCACGTACTTCGTACGAGCGGGGACCCCGTGTCCTTTGGACATCCTTCCCCCTGAATGGGGCAGGAAAAGACTGTGGAGCAACGACATCCCTTGCCCCTTCGGGGGAAAGGGACCGAGGGTTAGGGGGCTGAAGTAAAAAACTCATCACTTTTTATGTAAAACACGACTTTTGCAAAAGGCTCTTCAGATTAAGAAAA
>JAUYCD010000119.1 GCA_030692375.1 Candidatus Latescibacter sp.
TTCTTAAATCCTTATCGCTGGATTGGGGTTTAAGATGATTGTTATTCTCTTTCCTCTGTCTAATTGTTTCAGGTGTCATCGTGGTTTCATCTAGCCCATAGAAAAGCTGGGCATGGCATTGATCACAATGGTAACAGAGAGCACCAGATGTAAGCTTTTTTGTTTTATCTTCAAGATACAATTCTCCCTTTATGTTAGTATAAGGGTTGTTCTTGCGGAAGATTCTACAAGCTGGGTGCATGGCAAGGTCAATAAACGGCGAATCTGTACGAATGGGTTGTCCGTCAAAAGTAAATTCTAAAATCGTTGTTGGGTGACCAACCTCATTGCTAATTTCGGATTGATATCCCTGCAGTTCTCGATTCGTTATGATACCCCACCCCTTGAGCCCCATTGTCTGTCCATCAGATGTAATATGGTCTGCCCGCATTGGCCATATAGATCGTGTTGTCTCTTCAAAAGGCATCATCCTGTCCTCCTGTATCTTGGTCTTGTTATCGGCCATCAACTATATTGCCCGACAACAATTAGATTGTTCCGTATAATATCCCCAATACTCTTACAAGCGTTTCATAAGACGCCTGCGAAACAGCATAGCTTCGTTCCTAAACGATTAGATATCAGCAGGTTGCGTCGATATGCCATTTATATCAAGGGGTCTGCGTAACCCCCCCACAATAACCTTTGAACAAGTCGACCGATCTATGAAAATCCCGGCCGCTCTGGTTGATTGTATGGGTGTAAATTATCGTCTTTCGCACGATGATATTATTCCCATATTGCTCCCATATTGCCAATTAACATTCATAAAATATTATTTGCAAGAAAAATCTATTCAAAATTCTTCATAAATAAAACCGTCAAACCTTTGTATTTAGTCTGGTGGTCATTTGCGTTTTCCCCATACAGGAAAAATCACAATTCGGCACTTTTATCGTACCGTCTTTTTGACTATGCGTCAATCCCCCTCGAACATGTGGATTGTGGCGTCCGGGCTTTGCTCTTTTCGCTTCGTTACTTTCTTAACCGGCATAGTGCTTGCAAATCGCTCCGGATTTGATTATTCTTTTTTGATATTCTCTCCTTGTGTTAAGTCAATGCAATAATATTGGATTCATATTCCCCCCTTAACAAGGGGGGATGCCAAAGGCAGGGGGGATTTCTTCTTCCCAGCGAATAAAAGATCCCCCCGCCGCTTGAGCGGCGACCCCCTTTTTAAGGGGGTAAAAAGAAAAGAAACTCACCAGGCCTATTTTATCGTTCATCCGGCAAGCCCGGAATTTAAGGCGAAGGTCGCCTATGCCGCTGATTGCACTGTTTAATCACCGAAGCAATAATTCACGTACTTTCTTCAATAATTCCCAATTTGAATTATATACTATCTCAAATGAAGAGGTTTTTCGTATAGTATCGAGTAATTCATCCACTCGACCATTTTTTTTCTGATAACAGTTGAATCCCTGCGGTAAAAGTTTACTCAGCGATTCAGTTTCACCCAACTCTCGGATCATTGTTGGATTATCGTTACGAACCGGGAAAATGATATACTTCAATAGGGTTTTTTCAGCATAATATCGGCCGTACGGAAGATAAAAAAACAAATATGTAGTTTCAGGAGTTACTTTGAAATGAGGGCAATCCAAAGGTACAACAGTGGGATGCATGTTCCATATATCATCACATACTTTGAACGGACGCGGAAATCCATATATCTGAGTATGGCTTTTCCCAATAATCGCCACATCATCTGTCAGCGCTCTGAAACCTGATGCAATCGCTGTGAGCGCCAAAGTAGTTTTACCGGCGCCATGAGGACCGACGAATAAAACGCCTTTCCCCTGAAAATCAACACAGGATGCGTGTACCTGCAAATTTTGAGAATATACTTCCTGGGCAAGAAGTGTAAGACTGTATTCCAGATTAGCCGCTAAAGCTCTTTCATCAGAGCATTGAACAGAGCACAGGTGTGTTTTGAGAGAATATCTCGAATCAAGAGAAGTAATATCCCAAAAATGTGTTGGCTTTACTGATGAAACGTGCCAAGGTGAAAACATATTTTTAACAATGTCATTAATACTATCCGTATCCCACTGAATACAGACGTATGTTGAGTCGATTTTTAGATAAATTTCCATGGCTATATTTGAATGAGGTTTAATTTCAGGAGATTTGCAATAAAATCTTCGATTACCACATCAATTTTTTCTTCAGGGTACCGTTGCTTCATTTCTTCAATAATTTCTGAAACTGTACGTTTACCATCACACAAATCAAACACTTCACGTGCTGTTTCATTCAACGTATGTATTACATCGTCACATTGTATCACGATTCCATCAGCCATCTCAATGATTTCCAAATTACTCGCGCGTTTCGGAATCCCATGGTCAACCATTGATTACCCCTTAAAAATTTTCTTTTAAATATTTCCTTAATCTTTTAGCCGGCTTAAGAAACCCAGTTATACGTAATAATTTTTGTAACACTATTAACAAACAGGTGTGAAGATTATAACGTAATAACCACGAAATAAAATGGATTCGATATACAATTCCTGATGGTAAATATCTGATTCCTGCACAATATATTATAAATAAATCATCTTTGCTTTTATTAATAAATTTTCTTTTATACTTGAGAGTCCATTCTTCCCACTTCACCAAAAGAGAATCATCACAGGGTAATGGTTTTAATCCCATATATTTTGAACATGCATAGGACATTCCCTTTACAGCATTTGAAATATTGTCTTTATCGGCTCTTTTATTAATGAGTTGAAAATCAACACGATATCCTTTTTGTTGTATTTGGTACATCTCAATTACATCACGTATTCTTGGAAGAAATGCTTTGCTAAGCATATCCGTTCTCATAAGTATCCAGGCATGATCTGTTATTGAGGGAACAATGACTTCTTCCCGTTTGTATGGTATTCTTTCGGCATCATCCCAGATTTCAGGCATCTCAGGTTTTTTCAAGCAACTTAAATCATAGGGATTAATATGAATTTCTATTTCTCCGGGATATGCAGGATTATTATACGGTTCAATATGATGATGTATCTTATCAAAAAATGTCTGTTTATGAGTTTGCAAAAAACCTCTAGATGCTAACAATTCCCGAGATGGTTCAATTTTATTCATGGGTACAAGCGCATCGATATCCGATATGAACCGTAAACTCAGTGGATATAAGCCCCGAATCAATCCCGCAGATCCCTTGAGGAACATGATCGGGATTTCTGCATCTTTAAATATTTTCGCAAGGTATACAATTTCCGACTGCAGAACTATATTACGCGATTGATTTCTAAACAAATAATCTTTGAACTCTTTCTGCCTTTCATCCGGAAAATATTCTCTCCAATTATCGTATGACCAGGCAATAAAATAGAGAACGATCATTTCTTTTGATGAAAGTTGATAGAGAGCCTGCCATATTTCTTGCGGACGCCGGGAGAATTCTTCCGGATCAATATCCAGTATTCTGTACAGATAATGGAGAATTGGTTCAAATGGGATATTCTGTATCATTGCTTTAAAAAAATACCATTTTATTTAGGTGGGTGTGCTTCTATCTGGTCGGTAAGCGCAATAATATAACCCGGGTATGCCGTTACGTAAGCTAATGTGATCATCCGGAAAGATTAATCCCCCCTACCCCCCGTATTAAGGGGGGAAAAGAAATTATTCCTAATTATTCGTATACAGGTTTTAGGATTTGACAGAACCCTCTCCATAAATTCCCCCCTTAATAAGGGGGGATGCCGAAGGCAGGGGGGATCTTTAATGGCGCAGAAAAACACAATTTCACCCATAGCCGGATAATATATAAAAATAGCCTTTGAATCATCTCTATTCTTTTCAAAAGAAATAGCATGGTCCAAAAGCTTTTCCGCTCTCTAAAACTGATCGATTACCACCTCTGCGGCGCCGCCGGAGCTCCTGAAGCTGTCGCATGCAGATCGGTTACTTTGAATGTCAGAATTGCTGGGACAACAAACACCGCAGCCTTTCCTGCTTTCTTCAACAGCTTTCTGCGAGATGTATTTTTGACTTCTTGATTTTTATTTTCCATTGTATTTCTCTTTTTCTATGATAATTGTATATTTATTTGATCAATGTAATCTTCCTTGACTGTTTCAGTCCACTCGACTCCGCTACAACGATATAAACACCGGAGGCATACCTTGAGGCATTCCAGACCGCCTTGTGCGAGCCGGCAGTCATCTGTCCGTTTACAAGCGTTTCCACAAGCTGTCCGCTCAGATTGTAAATACTGACCCTGGCAGTTCCGGAAACGGCGAGATTGAAACTGATGGTCGTGGAGGGATTGAACGGATTGGGCGAAATACCGGTGATACCGAACGCTTTGGGAGTTACAGCGTCCGCTGCGGTGGGTATCTCTTTCCTGGCTGCGGTGAGGATAAAGGTTCTCGCTGTATCCTTCGTCAGAGAAACGGGAATGGTTTTGTCTCCGGTGAGGGCAAACGATTCTCCCGTCTTCGTATCGGTCAGCGTGAAGCCCATCCACTCAGGCACATTGAAAAACTCCTTTATGGACAATGCCGCATCGGTACGGTCATAGGTTGTTGCCAGATTCACGTTCCAGGTATAGACATCCTGCCCGGCGCTGCGATAATCGTAAGCAAGCGCTCTGCGGCCAGTATTTGAAGGGTCTGTCACCGAAAGTTTCACACAGGGATCGGGAGGCGTCAGCTCGGAAACGCTGAAAATATCCGGATTGCCGCCTTCAGTCAGGATGACTCCCGCGCGGTTATAGGTGTCTTGGGCTTTACCGTCGCTGGAAACGAGCGCGAGACGGACATAACAGGTTTCAGTCTTGTCCGGCGGCAGGTCGGCAACGATTTTACCGAGAGGATACTCGGTTCCCACAAGAGGATCGCTGAATTTAACATCACTCCATTTTATTGTATACCAGTAAGGGTTCCCGATCTGGTGCCACGTATTAGCAGAAAGTGCTACAAAATTCAATCGCATTTTATAATACCCGTCAGTGGTGGAAACTCCTGTACCAGCGACATAGACATTTTTGTCTCCTGCATCATATTTTTGCCTGAGCCAGAATCCACGGCCAGGTTCAAGTGTCTCAAACGAACCATCCATATAATTGTGGTACACATCGTTAGTGTATAGCCGCTTGTAGATGCGCCACTTGTCAGCAGCAGTGCCGTTATAATCCCCAACTAAAAGTTGACTCGGCGAGTTCGAAAGATTGGTCTTTGCGTCTCTACCACCACCTGGATCAAGCGGAGATGATATCAGGTACCAATAGTCATTAGTAAGAGTTTTGCTCATGGGAGAAGAAACAGCGGCAGCGCCGGGATCGGCCAGGAAAAGCACGTTCACATTCTGTTTGACCGATATGAAAAATCCCTGCCATGAAAGAATGTCCGCCGTTGAGGTTGGTTCAATCACCGCAAAACCTTCTGTGACGCTGTCAAAGGTTTGAGGTTTTTCAACCCAGTTTAAGCCGTAAGCCTCATTCAGAGACCATTGTGTTTTAGGTCCAACTATCAAACTAAAACCTGCATTGTCCAGCACTGACCCTGTGGCAGTGAGGGTTCCGGTAACCGTAGCGTTACCACCCAGCGTTTTGATACCGCTGCCGCTTACGGTGAGGTTGTTGTATGTTAATGCGGCAACGGTTTGTGCACCGGCAGCGTTGTAGTTGACCGTAGCCGTGCCCGTGCCTGCGTCAAACGCTCCGTTATTAGTCCAGCTACCACCAACCGTTATTGTTCCTGATGACCCCATCGTGATGTTACCGGAACCGGTAATATTGCCACTCACGGTCACCGAAGAATTATTCGTATATAGTCTCGCTGTTCCACCAACAACATCCCAATTCCCGCCCACCGTGATTGTTCCGGTAGCTGTGGTCTTTGCGCCAGCGCCAGAGAAACCAAGATTATAAAAAGTTAATGCTGGAATTGTTTGCGCACCACTAGAAGTGAAGTTCACCGTTCCAGTACCCGCTGTGAACGTTCCACTTGTTGCACTCAACGACCCGCTCACGTTGAGCGTGCTCGAGCCGCCATTCAGCGTGCCAGCAGTCAGCGTTACAATGTTCACGGTATGCGTCAAGCCGGTACCGAGGGCGAGTGTTCCGCCTGAACCATTGATGGTCAGTACGCCGGCGCTGGCGTCCACGTTACCCGTAAACGTTGCAGTACCGCCAGTCTTCGTCATTAATATGGTGCCAGTGGTGGTGAAACCCGCGATGCTTTGCGTTGCAGTGCCGTTGCCAATAGTAATATTTGAGCTGCCAGCGGTAAATATTCCGCCATTGACAAAGTTGCCGCCGAAGGTCAATTGGAGGTTATTAGTAAGTAACGTTGCCCCGCTGTTGATGGTGAGCGGAACTGAAGGATTAAAGACTTTAGCAAGGTCCGGGGTAATCGCTCCGGTGCTGGCAATAATGACGCCGCCGGTTGCGGCAAACGGCGTAATCCATTCTTCTGCCGTAGAAGTTCTTGCAGTTGTTGTGTTGTATTGAAGTGTTGCGCTTGCGCCGTAGGTTACAACTCCGCTTGTTACGACAACGGTTGCAGTTCCTTCCAAAGAAAGTATGCCGTTTACCGTTGGGGTAGTGGCGAATGTTTTCACGCCTGAACCGGAGAGTGTGAGGTTGTTGTACGTCAACACTCCACCGGTCTGTGCAGCGCCATTTAAGTTCACAGTACCGGTAGATGCGGTAAATGTTCCGGATGCAAAGTTTCCCCCGACGTTTATCGTACCAGCATCGGTAAACGTTATCCTTGATTGCGCGGCTGTTCCTGAAGTTGTAATGGCGCCCGTGACATTGACCGTACCAGTGGAAAGTGACAATGTACAGTACCAGCCAGCAGTAGCGCTGCCAGGAATAGCAATGCTGGCCGCGCTTAATGTGCCTGTGCCTACATCGATTGTACTGGTAAGTGCTGTTGGGGAGGTCATTGTAATAGCGTTGGTAACTGCAAGTGTACCAGGACTGGTTATAGTTATCCCATTAGTTAATGTTGCATTTGCACTTACTGTTATACTGGCACATACAGCCCCCGCGGCATTCACGGTAACAACAACACCGCTGTTAATCGTAACAGCATCCGTAGAAATCGGAGTAGCTGCGGAACCCGCCGTTCCGCCGGCAGTGGTAGCCCATATTGCTCCGGTCCAGTTGCCGGTAGTCACTGCGAATCGTTGTGCTATTGCCGCTGTCGTCATCGACAGCGTCAAGAACAGCGTTGTGAGTAAAAATACAGTAAGTTTCTTCATAATACTGTCCTCAAAAAAAGTAATTGAATAGATTATATGAACTTTTTAGTTATTATCTTTTGTCGCTTCGGGGGCGAACTTTGCCACATACGGCATCAGCGCAATGAGCACAGAGCCAATGCCGAGGACAGAGAACAAGAGTGAATTGCTTGTATATCGGTCTGCAAGGCAGCCACCGAGAAGCTCACACACCATCACCGCGCCGCCTCCGATAAAGGGAACGACGAGCCCTCTATACAGTTTCGTATTGAAGAACTTTTAGCTGCTCGGGGTTTATTCTGGCACTCAAATTGAGTATTTCAACGCCAACTACTTTTCCATCTGCCTTGAAGTCAAGAATTATACCGGGTTGCACTTCCTCAGATTCTACTATGGCTGACTCGTCCAGTCGAAAATAAAGCGCATCGTTTTCTTTATCTATCTTTAATTTCATTGTTGTCTCCTTGCTCTTCGGTCAAAAAATACTGTAACTACTTTTTGCGGGGTTATATATAGAAAATAACCGATCGCCTGTGCAGACGATGTGACGCCTATCACCGTTGACAAAATAAAAAGCGTTGCGCCGTAAAACGGAGCGATCATTCTTGCGCCGAGAAGCTCACACACCATCACCGCGCCGCCTCAATAAAAGGAATTATAGCAATATAGTGTATAAAAATATTCTGTCAATACTACTTTTTTGAACATACATTGAGCGATTATGGTCTTGGGAAAAGCACCCTTTCGCTTTATTGCTTTTTTAACCGGCATAGTGCTTGCAAATCGCTCCGAATTTGATTATCCTTTTATGTTCTTTCCCTATAGTTTGAGGCTTTTGCAAAAGTCGAGATTATTTGACGCAGCCCCCTTTCTGTCCTGCGGACATCCTTCCCCCGGAGGGGGCAGGAACTAACTGTGGAGCAACGACTTCCCTTGCCCCCTTCAGGGGGAAAGGGACTGAGGGATAGGGGGCTGCTTCAAATATCGACTATTGCAAAAGGCTCGTTGGATTCATATTCCCCCCTTAACAAGGGGGGATGCCAAAGGCAGGGGGGATTTCGAATAAAGATCCCCCCGCCGCTTGAGCGGCGACCCCCTTTTTAAGGGGGTAAAAAGAAAAAGAAACTTCAGCGTGATATTTCAATAAGGAACCGCCCATGCTCAGTAAAGCTCTCCTGTTTTGTTTCCTGTTCCTTTTTTCGTTTGCTTTTCCGATAATTCTCCCTCAAATCCAGGCGCAAACAGCGCCGAAGGACGATACCAGCGAAGAACCGGATATCGACCTTTTCACAGTGAACTGGAAAGATATGACTCCCCATACCCTGTATGGTTCCCTTGAAGTGCGGGATCTGCTGACCGGACTTCAGGGGGATCCTCTCAAACCGACGAAAAAGGGTGCGGTGCTTACCGACATACATTCGATCAGCTACGGAACTCTCAAACCCGGCGCATCGACTACGCCTTCCAGATTGTACAGGGTGCAGGGAATATTCTATATCGCTTCCGGGAAAGGGATTATCAAGTCAGGCGGAGCAGAGGCCCCCCTTCGCGAGGGGATAGGAGTGCTCCTCCCGCCGGGTGTGGAGTTCACATTTGCCAATACCGGCAGGGAACCTCTCATTCTTTATATGATCGAGGAGCCGATCCCGGCGGGATTTACTCCGGGGAAAAAGATGACGGTGAAAAACGACCGCGATTTTCCGCCGAGCACCAATCTCCACCGCGCCGACAGCAGCCGGTGGCTTTTCAGTCTGCGTGACGGCCTCTCTACCATTGTTGCATTCGATCCGGTCATATATGAGCCTAATTCCATGGTGCCGCCGCATGTTCACTTGCCGGGTGAAGAGGAGGTATGGATAGCACTAGACAGTATCGATATTCAGGTGGGAAACGAACATCGCACCCTGCTTCCCGGAACGGCATATAAGGTTCCGGCCAACGGTACAACCGCTCACGCCAACATCAACACCTCAAAAAATCCCAAACGTCTTCTCTGGATGATGAAAGTCCCTGTCATAAGGGTGAATCCACCGATACGTAAAAAACCGGCGGATACCCCGGATGGTTTGATATGAGTCTTCATGTATCCTCCGGCGTCTCTCGAGCGTCTATTTCATGATGACAGATTTACATGCGCATCGTATGGAATGGAATAGATGCCGAAACAAGTTCGGCATGACACGTGTCATCCTGAACTCGTTTCAGGATCTATCGCCTTCATGCGCAATCAGTATGGCGTCATCTATTTCATGAATACACTGAACAGAGAAGCAGCTAATGACTGAAAACAGGGAGCCGGAGCGATTTACCGGTTTTTCCCGTCTTATCGATATTCATAAACTCGAACGTGAATCCCGCAAGTTTCTCTATCTGGGATTTGTGTTTGCAGTTTTCTTCCATGCCCTCCTGAGTTTATACTTCGCCTGGCAAAATCCGTTTGTATCTTCCAGAAGGGCCGTTAAAAATGAAACGGAAGAAAAACACATCCAGGTGTACCTCGTACCTCTCCCGCCGAAGTTAATAAACCCTTTCGAAGTATGGAAAGGCCCAGCCATGGAAAGCTCAAGGGGACGGCCGAGATTTGCCCCGCGCATGCCGGGCGGCAGTATCACCTACAAGCCCCTGCCTGGTTCGCTGAACGAGTTGAAGCTTTTCCGGGGAAAGGGCGAAACCTATCAAGTCGATATGGATGTCATGATCCGTGAGATTGCGGCCAGCGGCATTCTCGACACCATAGTAACATACGCAGAGCCTATACGGATCACTCTGCCGTATTACTACACCGATCTCTCGATAACCCGTAAACCGATAGACTCTCCCAACCGTATATCCATGAAAGAGGAAATGCTCACCGTGGAAGACCTGGATACCGGCAGGTTCAAGGGGCTGGTGGTAATGAATGCTGCGGATGAGAAGGATACCAGGGGATATGTACATATCCCGGTATCTGTATGGGGAGATGTCATGACCCCGCCCGCGTCGACAAGGAGGGCGGTCGAGGGGCTTGCCCGGGCGTTGAAAACATACAGCGGGATAGTAATAAATATTGACAGGCAGATCTACTTTCATTCACAGGAATTATTGAGATATCCGATCGTGTACATCTCCGCCGACGAGGCGTTCGACATGTCGGAACGGGAAACCACGAATTTCGCCGCGTATTTGAGGAAGGGAGGATTCGCCATCATCGAGGCTTACGGCAGCCCCAAACCCGACCTTCCCCCCGTGGGCGCGGGGCCTTTGAAACAGATGCTCCAGGATGCGCTCGGCTCGGCCGGTATTCTTCATCCCATACCGAACGATCATTTCCTGTATCACTGTTACTATGATTTTGACGACGGCCCCCCGCGTCTCATAGGGGAACAGACTGAAACAGTATCCATGCAGCCAGCCTCGATACTGGAAGGCGTCTGGATCGATGATCGTCTGGCGGCGATTTACTCGGAGAAAAAATACGGCGAGGCGTGGAGCGGAGTAACCACCATGGAATCCTACCAGAAGATCGGAGTTAACATGATCGTCTTTGCTCTCACCCAGTACGGGGGACTTTCTCTGAAATTGATAGACGATAGCAAAAGGTAAAAATTCAGCCTTAAGTCCAAAGCCCAAAGAAGAGTGCCTTAATCAGATCGGTATTTTAAAAAATTACGACATGAATTATTGTGTATGTTCTGAGTGTTATTCCAATTATTTTTCAAATTGACGTAAAACCTCACCCGCCCTTCGGGCACCCTCTCCTAATTAGGAGAGGGCAGGGGTGAGGTTAAAAATTAGAAATCATGCCTTTTTGAACGCATATTGGAATTAGATCCTGAAACGAGTTCAGGATGACATATGTCATGCCGAACTTGTTTCGGCATCTATTTTAAAAAGAAATGCAAAAAATATGTTGTCATGTAAAGTTATGCTACTCTGTCACTTTGTCACTTTGTCACTTTGTCACTTTCTTTTTCATTCCAATCCGGTTTCCAGGTAGGCCAGGAGATTTTCCTCAACCCTTGAAGACAGCGGCACTGTTATCGGAGTCGCAGTGGGCATCAGCACAAACCGTCCGTCCGGTGCGCCGATTTCCTTGATCCGCCGCACTTCTGCTGTCACTTCCTCCGGTTTTTTCAGCTCGAAAACCGACTCCTGAATATTCCCCATCAGACAAACTGACCCGCCCAGCAGCCGTTTGGCGTCCGAAAACAGGATATCTCCGCCCGGCGGCTCCTCTACCGGATCCAGGGCATCCGGCTCCATCTCCAGGATCAAATCAACAACTTTCGAGATTTTCCCGTGGCAATGAATCCGGGCATAGCATCCCGCCCGGTGGATTTTCTCAATAAACGGTTTGTCATAAGCGACAATGAATTCCCGAAAATCTTCCGGGTGCATATAGGGAGGGGTGCAAAGCTCCGGCCCCACAATCCTGAACAGCGGCCCGGCGCCACGTTCCAGGACGGCGTCAAGGTAATCATGCAGCCGCTCCGCGAAGAAATCGAGGAGCGCCCGGTATTTCTTCCGGTTCAAAACGCTCAGGAGGATGTACTGCTCGAAAGGCATGACCGAAGAAATCATCACCACCGGGTCTATCAGGTCAGGCAGCATGATGCCGCGGTCGCACATCTTCTGTTTGAGAGCATCGAATTTTTCCATGGAAGGCGCCGCCCGGACATAAGGCAGGGAGAGGAGACGGTCTACATCCTTCTCATTTTTAAGGAGAAATTCCGTCGTCCATATCGTATAGGTATCGGCATTGAGCCGCTTTACCATGCGGAGCGGCCCGCGCGGGGTAAAGATCGTGGTAGTTGTGATCTCATCAGGTCCTTCATGCCGTACTTCGCTAAAGACATCATCTTCATTCCCGCCGGTGTAGAGAAAACCGAGCGGCCCCGGAATTGCCGGAGTTTCCAATACCATGTTGTCCGCCCGCTCACGGGCATAGCTCCTGACTCTTGCATAACTGGGATGGTCCGGAGAATACCGTGCGCCGAAGCCGTCGATCTCGTAAAGGGAAACCGGCGTCCGGTCCACCGGCTTGCCGGTAAGAGCGGCAAAGAGTCTCTCCGGGGTGTTCATCGCAGGCGAAACATTCATCGGCAACCTTTCGTGAACTTTGGACATTTTTTTGACAGGATTTACAAGATTTACAGGATTAAAATACATAGGTAATTCGTTAAATTCTTCAATTCGTTTTATTTAAATCTTGTTAATCATGTTAATCCTGTCAAATATTTTTCGATCTTCTTTTATTCCTTACTTTGCGATCTTTTCAAGAGGTTATTTCCCTAATGATTCTTTCAAATACTTGTCCACCGCCTGACGTATTTTCAGAATGTGTTCCGGGGTGCTGCCGCAGCATCCTCCGACAATTGTCGCCCCGGCATCGAGAAGCTCGGGGATGTATGAGGCCATCTGTTCCGGGCTCTGACGGTAGACTGTTTGGTTTTTCACCAGTTCCGGAAGGCCGGCGTTCGGTTTCATCCAGAGGGGGAGGCAGCTCTCCGATCTCATTATGCGCGCAACTTCGATGATGTCTTCGATTCCGGAACCGCAGTTGGCGCCAACCGCATCGGCCCGCGATTCTTCCAGGATGTCGATGGCCTGATCCGGTTTTACCCCCATCATGGTGGCATATCCCTGCACTCCCTTGTCAAAGGTCATGGAACATACCGCCGGCAGCTCGGAATTCTCTTTTACCGCTTTGAGGGCGCATATGGTTTCCCCGAGATCGGTCATGGTCTCGATTAACACTCCATCCGCACCGGCAGCCACAAACGCTCTCACCTGGCGGCCGAATGATTTGATCAGATCGACAGCCTTTATCGTACCGAGAGGTTCGAGGAATTCGCCGGTCGAGCCGATGGAAGCGAACACGAGGGCTTTCCCCTGCGTCATTTCGACCGAAAGACGGGCGCCTTTCTCGTTCAATTCTTCCGTGCGATTCTCCAGTCCGTACCTGGCCAGCTTCTGAGGGCTTCCGCCGAACGTGTTGGTAAGGATGATATCCGAGCCGGCTTGGACATACGATCGGGCGATGGCACAGATTACTTCGGGTTTGTCGGCATTCAGCAGCTCGGGGCAATCCCCGGGATTGAGGCCGTGCTTTGCCATCTCGGTTCCCCAGGCGCCGTCGCTGACCAGAATTGTTTTCTGTTCGAGCATATCTTGAAATTTCATAGGTCTATCTCCTTATCTATTATCATTGTTGCTATGAATCTTCTGTACCGGGATTGTCAGCAAGCGTTACCCTCCCGCTCTCCAAGATAAGCTCTACCGGATCATGATCACCGTATGGCCCTGTGGCGTTGGTATCCACAGCTTTTTCCCCGAGGCATCATATTTCATGTTGGTGATCGGTTTGCCGTCGGAGGTGACTTTCACCGGCGCTTTGGCCAGAGTGATCGTAATCTCATTGGGAGAGGAAGCGTCCACTTCGATGTCCGCGCCGCTGTCCTTGTAAAGAACCGAAGCGCTGACAGCGGCCTTGCTCTTGAAGGATACACCTCCTTTTGAAAGGCCGGTCGCGTTTCGCACAAAGAGTTGGCTCACCTCGCCGCTCTTGTCAATGGCAGCCGCAAACCGCTCGGCGTCGGTGGTGAATCCCTCCACTGTGGCGCTCCCCGGGTTTCCGGTACGGAAGAATGCAAAGGTAACCGCATTATCCTGTTCCACCTTCGCCCCTGTCCAGCCCTGCGGCTGCATGAGCGTCGAGGCAACTTTCTTCTCCGGGTCGGAAGAATCCTTGATCGCGCTGGGGACCAACACCGCCAGGAACTCGGAGGAAGTGAGGTTTTCCGCGCTCTCCAGTTGGAGGAAACGCTCATCGCGCTCGGCCAGACGTATCCGGCCTCTCGCATTTACCGGCGCCAGAACATCCATGATCAGACGGGCTTTCGGGCGGTTGATGCGCACCCGGTTCCCATTCTGGACGATAGAACTGTTATTATCCGTGTCCTCGGCGTGGAACAGCCACTGGTAAGAGTGCCCCTGCGGGCTCTTCACCCGGTCATACATGAAAATGATGTCCGGCTTCATGAAAAGGAAGGAGCGGGTATACTTTTCCAGCTTTCCTTTGTAGACGCAGGTCAGGTCGCCTTCCACCTCGTCCGCGTTCCATCCGGCAAAAGAGTGCAGGATTTGAGGCCAGCTCTGGAGCGCCGCAATGCCGTTGCGGTAATCCGCGGGCATCTGACTTTCCGGGTCGGTGTCCACGAGCATTACATTATGTCCCATCGCCTGGGTGGTATAGAAGGGGTAGAATGTGCTCCCGTAATAGGCGTGATAGCCATGAAAAGTTTCCAGACTCGCTTCGCTCAGGAGTATCTCGCCATTGGTCTGCAGAATGATGGAACCCTGGTCTATGTGGTAATGGTTAGAGTTGGGGCCGCTCTTGAACACCATGATGGTCCCCTCATCCGACCAGCCGGAGCGCAGGAACATGGTTCCCTTCACCGGGAAATGATGCGAAGGGATAAACTCTTCGCGGCTCTTGGTCTCCAGCCCCTGATGGTACGTGAGCCAGCGGAACAGGTCGCCCCCGCGTCCCCCCTGCGCTGAAGCAGCTTGGGTGAAATAGGCGGTATAGGGGTTCTTTGTACGGTAGGATAACCATTGGAAGGGATTTCCGGTCCATCCCCATCCGCTGCGAACTCCGGTATCGCCGTAATCCGGCATGCGTCCGTTGCTGTATGCGCCATGGATGGGATAGAGCCACATGTCCTTCAGATTCGTGGTGGTGGTGTAGTCGATCCCGAAATTCTTCTCCAGGACAAAGAGCGCCTCCACGATATCCCGCGTGGCCATGTTCTCGTACCCGACCGGCTCGCCATATCCGCCGTCGGGGTAATAGGTGCGGTCCATGAAGCGTTTCATCTTGGCCAGGATACCGGAAAAATAGGGCTCGAAGGAGGGATTGGACGGGTCCTCTCCATAGACCGCGGTGGCGGCGACCGCAAGGTTCGCCACGATTACCGCGATGTGGTTGGTGACACTGGAGGGCATACGGTTCATTTCCACCATGTCACGATAGAACATCTTGAAACCCTTGTCCATGAGGCCATCGCGCACCGCCTTTTTCTCCGACTCCGAAAGCAGGGGATAGAGGAGGTCGTACCCGGCGGCCACCGGGCCGATGGTATAACCCACAGGATAGTACATCCAGTTGCCGCGGGCCAGTTGCCAAGGGTGATTCCAGCGCTTGAAAGAGCAGAGCTTGAGGAGCGCTTCCTTCGCTTTTTGTCCGGCGACTGCATCTCCGGTGAAGGCATACCGCAGCGCTCCGGACTCGATTATGCCGGTCAGACGGTTTATGGGAGCGCCCCAATTGCCGCCTATGGTCTTGGCGAAGGGGCCGCCGGTCAGCGCCGCGTCGGAGAGACTGTCATTTTCCTGAATTTCGCTCACATTGACGTTCTTGAACTGGTCCGGCCCAGAGATAATGCTGTCGAGCAGCTTCTTTTCCGCCTCGGACTGCCCTGCGAGCCGCTTCTTCAATTCATCGGCGGTGAAGAATATCCGCGGATGGTCCTTCGGAGTGAGGCGGTTTCCCGGCATGATGAACCGGAATCCCCAGGCGGTTTCGGTTCCGGAGGCATCCTTCCCGACCAGTTCGACCCGCCACTGGCCGCGCGGGTCTGTTGGTTTGAACGAGTATGCACTCTCCGCCTTCCATGCTCCTCCGGCGCCTTTGAGCGGAACCCCCGAAACTACCGCTTTTCCGGAAGGGTCGATCAGGCTCATGCTCACCGCTGTAAGATCATACTTTCCGGGAGCTTCTTCCGGACGCACGGTAATCCCGAAGGCATCGCCGGTGTAAAAGTGACGGTTCAGAATGGAATAGCTGTACATCTCGAAGTTTGTGGATTTGGGTTCCAGGGCGACAAACCGCCGCTGACGCTCGCCGTTTAGGGAAAAATCGTCGAGATTGATGTTATAGGAAGAGAGGTGGTTGACCACAGGATAGGTAGCCATGATGGTGACCGCCTGGATATGGGCGCCGGCTGCCAGGGGCTTGCCGTTCATGGCAAACTCGCGGACCGGGATGTCCAATTCGAGCCAGCGGTCCGCATCCGGGGACTTGAAAGTACGGAAATAGCGGCTTCCGTCGAACAGGCAGAGGGAAATATCGAGCGTGGCCGGTTTCCTGTCGGCGGTGAGGAACACAGCCGCTTTCAGGCGGGTATCTCCGGCGGTCCAGAGATCAATCTCCTTGGTGAATCCCTGATAAACTTCCACAATGTCCCATGCCCGCCGGATATTACCGAGCGAGAAATTGCTCCCGTTATGGGAAGGTTCCTGCTGGCAAATGGTGAAGGGCTCATACCCGATATCCTGGGCGTACGGGTACGACTCCCACGCATACATCTCGCCGGTCTCGAAATTATCGTTAATAGTAAAAGGAACCCTGTCCGGCGCCGCATATCCTTTTGTTTGAATGAGTCCGAAACTGCACAGGAATGTTGAGACAAGGAAAACAATAACTTTTTTCATTGGAAAGCCTCCCGAAGAATAAAGGTGAAAGATGAAAAGATTTCTGAACCATGATTTACGGATTTAAGGTCAGCCATAAGGTTAGAAATCTTTGTACTAGTGTTAAGTCAATGCAATAAAGTTGGATTCATATTCCCCCCTTAACAAGGGGGGATGCCAAAGGCAGGGGGGATTTCTTCTTCCCAGTGAATAAAGATCCCCCCGCCGCTTGAGCGGCGACCCCCTTTTTAAGGGGGTAA
>JAUYCD010000120.1 GCA_030692375.1 Candidatus Latescibacter sp.
CCCTTATCGAAGGGGGTAGAAAAAATGAAAGATAAAAAATGCTTGTGGCGAATTCTCCCCTTAACAAGGGGAGATGCCGACAGGCAGAGGGGATCAATCCCTTTAATGAAATGTGAAAAAACATTTTATGAATAATCCGGGCTAAACGAAACAATATAGCATTTTTTTGTGAGAGTATGGAAAAATAAATCGTCGGCGACGTTATCTATACTTATTGTTCCGCGAATAAATTTTGATACCAATATTTGGAATAGATGCCGAAACAAGTTCGGCATGACACATGTCATCCTGAACTTGTTTCAGGATCTAAACATTCAAAACATGCGCAATTATTTATGTCGTCATGTATAGAATCCAACGAAAAAGCCCGGAATCTCTTCCGGGCTTTGGCGTTTCCGGTCTGATCCGGAATCATGTTCATGTAAAAATCTTTTTGAGTGCAGGGTAGAGGATTTCTCCTTTGTAGATATTGATTGCCGTTTTGAATTCAGGGTCGTCTATGATGGAAGTTCCCTTGCGGGCGATCCTGCGCGCAAACGGCAGGGTGGCGTTGGTCAGCGCAAAGGTGGAGGTTCTTCCCACAGCACCCGGTATGTTGGCCACCGCATAATGGACAACCCCCTCTTCGATGTAGGTAGGCTCTTTATGCGTGGTGGGATGGGTGGTTTCGGAGCAGCCTCCCTGGTCGACCGCCACATCGACGAACACCGAGCCTTTCCGCATGGAGCGGAGAATCTCCCTGGTGATGAGTTTTGGCGCAGGGGCGCCGTGAACGAGAACCGCGCCGATGACCAGATCGGATGCCCCGCAGGTTTCCGCGATCACGTGTGAATTGGAATAGAGGGTGATTACATTGGGCGGAAGGATTTCGTCCAGATGACGGAGTCTCGAGATGCTGATATCGAGAATATTGACCTGCGCCCCCATACCGGCGGCGATCTGAGCCGCATGGGTTCCGGAAACGCCTCCGCCGAGAATGGTTACCATCGCCGGTTTGACTCCGGGTACTCCGCCCAGAAGAACGCCGCTCCCCCCACGGTGTTTTTCCAAAGCCAGCGCGCCGCATTGAGGAGCCATCCGGCCGGCGATTTCGCTCATGGGGATCAAAAGGGGCAGCGAGCCGTCCGGCAGTTCCAAGGTTTCATACGCCACACACAGCGCATTCGTTTTTTGCATGGCGCGGGTGAGCTCCGGCGAGGCGGCAAAGTGGAAATAGGTAAACAGAATCTGCCCCGGGCGGATCAGCGGATATTCGGAAGGGAGCGGCTCCTTCACCTTGAACACCATGTCGCAGGCGCCGAAGATTTCTGCGCTCGAATCTACAATTTTCGCTCCCTGGGCAGTATAATCTCCATCGGAGAACCCCGCCTCAAAGCCGGCCCCGCGTTCTATCAGCACCGTGTTTCCATCTTTTACCAGCTCGCAGACCCCGGAAGGCACAATGGCTACCCTGCTTTCCTGGGGTTTAATCTCTTTCGGTATTCCTATCTTCATACTCTTTACTCCTTTTTCCGATTAGATGCCGATGGCCTGCTTAAGAAGGGAACCCAATTCGGCATGATATGGTAGGATTTGTTTCAGAGTCTATTAATGATGATCCGGTGAAAAGTAATTTTTACATTATTTTTAGTGTTTTTAAACCTCACCCCCTGTCCCCCTCTCCCAGTCAGGAGAGGGGGTAACTCATTATGCGCCTCGTTCTTACCCTCTCCTAATTAGGAGAGGGTGGCCGAAGGCCGGGTGAGGTTTTTAGAGTGACGGCAGCAAATATATACTTTTTGCCGGATCATCTTTCATCATCCTTTATTTCATCCCGCAGAAGCTGGCTGATTTTGTCAGCCGCCACCCACTGTCCGAAGTTCCTTAAAACCACATAGGTCTCCGAATCTTTCACTCCGGGAATCTTCGAGAGCTGGCCGGTTACAAAATCAACCAGGGTCCGCCGCGAGGGGGCAAGAATCACCGCAATGAGATCATACCGCCCGGTTACAATCATCGTGGTCAGCACCGAAGGGAGCTTCTCCACCTCACAGGCGCACTCGTTCAACCGGCGGCCGTCTATCTTGACCCCGACCAGGGCGACATACACTTCGGGGAAAGATTCGATGTTGACCTGCGCAGTGACCCGCAGCGCTCCGCTCTCGATCATGTGTCCAAGATGCTGCCGAACAGTTCCCTCGGCTATTCCGATACGGCGGGCGATCTCGCGGTTCGATATTCTCCCGTTTTGTCCGAGAATAGAGGATATCTCAAGATCGATAGTATCCATGATACGCATTTACTCCTTTCAAGAGTAATATAATACAAATATGCGTATTTTGTCAAGCATTTTCTGATGATATATGAAATGCCCCCTTAAGACACAGACCTTCCCCATAAATATCCGCTTGCCTTTTACCGGATTCTCTTGCATCTTTCTTTGAGTGTGCATTCTTTTTATATATGACGACATATTTTATTGCGTTTCTTTTCAAATTAGATGCCGAAACGGTTTCACCGTTCCCGAGAAACGGCAACGGTTTCACCGTTCCCGAGAAACGGCAACGGTTTCACCGTTCCCGAGAAACGGCAACGGTTTCATCGTTCCCGCCTGCGGCAACAAGTTCGGCATGACACGTGTCATCCTGAACTCGTTTCAGGATCTAAACACTCAAAACATACGCAATTATTTATGTTGTCATGTATAGTATTGATTTCCACGTCTTTCCATAAACAGGGATATTAAGCTTAATCTGGAAAACCAATCATACCAGCGAGGCAGGCCATGAAAGAAGCCGATCTCCGAAAGTATCACCGCAGCACCGGGATAATAATCGCCGTGTTTGTTTTTTTTCAGGCTCTAACCGGGCTCCTGATAAGCATTCATCGCATATCCCCGAGCCTGAATCTGGGGGACTTCGCAGACATCATCCATTTCGGCCATTTCGGCGGAGGTCTCGGTGGAAATATCTACCGGATTCTGCTCGCCCTGGGGCTGCTTTTTATGGCTTGCACCGGTACATGGATTTTTTTCAAGATTAGGAGCCGCACTCTGGCAGCCGTGAAGAAGATGCCAGTCGCTCCGGATAAACCTTAATTTTCTCAAGTGAAAGGTGGAAGAAATGCAGGAACTCACCTTTGATTACCGTGATATCGGAAAAGCGCCACGGCTGGCATGGTCGATTCGGAAGATGTATCTTGCCCTGAAGGGAATACTGCTCGCGTGGGGAATTTACCTCGTATTCACCTATGCCGCCCTCCTCTTGTCTCCGGCCCGGAGCGCAGGCCCGGTGCAGCTCTTTCAGTACTTTGAGTTCTTCCCCTATCTTCCCGGCGAGGCCGCAGGAATACCGGCGGCAGTAATCTGGATACTCGGAATCATTCTCGCGCTCTGTACTCTTCTTCTGGCCGCAACCGCAGTCTCACGGGCTGCCTATGAAGACCTCCGGGGAAACCTGATGTTTCAGGCCAGGGAGGCGGTACTGTTCACGAGGACTAACCGGTGGACAGTCCTTATATCCATGCTGGCGCTTTTTTTCCTGGTTCTGATATTTATCGTTTCCTTTGCACTAGCAGGTCTTGTGGGGAGAATACCTGCGGTTGGACCGCTTTTCGTGGCGCTTTTCAGCATTCCTCTCTTTTTCTGGGGTCTGGCGGGAATAGTGGTGCTTATCACGTTCCTGATTGGGTTCACCATAGTTCCTGCCATTGTCGGCTGCCTCGAGGAAGATGTTCTGGAAACAGTGATCCAGACCTTTATCACCATCTGGTCAAAACCTGTTCTCTTTTTCTGGTATCAGATCATCATAAGGGTGGTTACCGTTTTTGTCACCGCTCTCCTCAAGATGGTATCGATAGCTGCTTTCCTCTTTGTCCTGATCCTTACTGCACCTTTCATGGGAAATACTCTCAATGAGCTTTTCACCATTTCTCTCTCCCGCATCCCTTTCCTGATGGAAAGCCATGTTGTCTTGAACGGGCTCTATATTCTGAACTTCCTGTTCGGTACTCCCTCTATCGTGGATACTTCCGGGGTTTCCGGTGTTGTTCACCTGTCGGGCTGGATTCTGGGTATCGGGTATCTTCTCGTTGCCGCGTGGATTGTATCCTTTGCATTCAGCACATTTTTCAGCGCCCAGGTGCTCATGTACCTCACCCTCTATAAACGAAAAGAAGGGAAAGATATACGAGCGGTGAAGAGCCAGTAGGATATATATTTATCCGGGTATGCCATTAGATAAGGTTCGTGATCGTATATATAGATGCCGAAACAAGTTCGGCATGACACGTGTCATCCTGAACTTGTTTCAGGATCTAATTGTGCAATCAAGGCGTAATATTTTTAAAAAAATACTTACCAAATGACGTAACAGGATATATTTATTATTACTTTTCTGGAAAAGAACGGTAAATTTGACGCGATAATGAAAGGAGCCACGTGTGGCATGGAGAGTATCATGATCAACATTTTCAGGGAAATCCCCCTTTTTTCCTCGCTCAAAGATGAGGAACTGGAAGCAATAGCCCGGGTTTCGGTGTTGAAGAATTGCCCGAAAGATACATTGATCCTGATTGAAGATGAAGAAGGGGACGCTCTCTTTATCATCAGGGAGGGAAAAGTCAAGGTCACGTCATTTTCCGAAACCGGCAAAGAAGTCATCTTTTCCATTCTCGGCGTTGGTGATTTTTTTGGCGATATGTCTCTCCTTGACGGGAAACCGCGTTCCGCTTCGGTCATTTCCATTGAGGAATCGTCGGTATATATTCTCCGAAGGGCCGATTTCCACAGCATCATTGAAAAACACCCGAACATTGCCCTGAAACTGCTCAAGGAGCTTACCTCACGCCTCAGAAAAGCTGACGAGCGCATTGAAAGTCTTGCTTTTCTCGATGTCAGAGGACGAGTGGCGGGAATACTCCTCCAGCTTGCCGAAGAGAGCGGGGAAAAAACTCCGGAAGGTATAGTGATCCGCTCGCGGCCGACTCACCAGGACCTGGCCAACATGGTCGGAACCACCCGTGAGACGGTCACCCGTATTCTCAAGCAGATAGAGAATGGGAATTACATCACCCTTTCAGGCAAGGATGTGACCATTCTCGATACGGAACGTTTGAAGCGGGAATTGTATTTTTGACGGATTTTGCCTGAGCGCTTTCTCCGAGAGGATTCATGAAACTTCTTCTCCTTTCCCATGATAACGATGTAATCAAAATTGTCCAGGAATACTCCCGTGCCTCCGGAGACAAGCTGATCATCGCCTCGCTCATCAAAGAAGCAGAGGTTCTGGTCGCTTCCCAGGAGTTTGACGCCCTCCTCATGGACTGCTCCATGCGGCTCATGGAGCTGATCGCGTTTGCCGCAGAGATGGCCGAAGACCTGTCGGAAACGGTGGTGCTGCTTCTGGGGCCGCTCGACCAGGACCAGCGTGAAAAGCTGGGGAGGCGTCTTTCCGCTCACTATGCCATCGACAAGCCCTTGAGAAAACAGGTTTTTAACGAGATCATGCAGAAAGTGGCGATGCGTTCCACCATAGTTCGCAAAGCCGGACTTATCGGCAGGTCTTCAGCGATGGAAGAGACCATCCAGACCATCATGCAGGTGGGGCCGACCTCCATCAGCGTTCTCATCACCGGAGAGAGCGGCGCCGGAAAGGAAGTCATCGCCCGCGCCATCCATGCCGTTTCCATGCGGGCGGACAAACCGTTTCTGGCGGTGAGCTGCGCCTCACTGGCCGAGGGAGTTCTGGAGAGCGAGCTTTTCGGCCATGAAAAGGGGGCGTTCACCGGGGCTGTGGGAAGGCGGCTCGGAATGTTCGAAAAAGCTCACGGCGGGACGATATTCCTCGACGAGATCGGCGAAATCCCTCACTCTACCCAAATCAGGCTCCTGAGAGTACTCGAGGAGCGTGAGATCATGAGGGTGGGGGGAATGGATGTCATCGATGTGGATGTACGGGTCATTGCCGCCACTAACCGTAACCTGCGGGAGCTGGTTGACAAGGGAATATTTCGAAGAGATCTCTACTACCGGATCAAGGTGCTCGAACTTTTTGTTCCTCCGCTTCGTCAAAGGCCGGAGGATATACCCCTGCTCATCGACCTTACCGCACGGCGGTATGCGCTTGAAAACAATCTTCCCAGGCGCCGCTTCGATGAAGAGGCGAAGAGTTTCCTCTCCCAGGCCCCCTGGGCGGGGAATGTGCGTGAGCTAAGGAATTTCGTGGAAAGCTGTCTTGCCCTGACCAATGTTCCCGTAATAGGATTACAAAATATTCCGGAGCATCTTTTTGGCGACCTGCACCGTCAGAATATTCTCCCCGCCCGCCGGGAAAAAATAAACGAGCAGGCTGAGCGGGAGCTCATCTACCGGACTCTTATCGAACTCAAAAACGATCTTGCCGAGATCAAAGACCTGCTCCGTGGCAACCATACACGGCAGGATTTCCGCGAGCTGTCGAAGGTAATGGAAGTCGTCCCGGTGCTGACGGGAGGTGAGGTTACCCTCGATGAAATGGAGCGCCAGGCGGTGATAGATGCTCTCAAAAGCACTCAGGGCAACCGCCGTAAAGCAGCGCGGCTGCTTGGTATCGGCGAGAGGACCCTCTACCGGAAACTGAAAGAGAACGGGTTGAACAAGATATGAAAGGCTCGTGAAAAAAGGTGGTTTCTGTTTATATTTAGATCCTGAAACGAGTTCAGGATGACGTCATGCCGAACTTGTTTCGGCATCTATAATTAAACAGGGTTATTCACAAGCCTTCTGAAACCAGTCCAAGTAAAGGTCAGGCGCTTCTCTAATAGTTAAAAAAACAAATTGGTATGCAACTCTTTCCCCACTTCATCGTTCAAAATCCAAAACCACTTTCGTTCTTGAAACTCACTATCACTGGCCATCCCCCAGAATTTTTGTACTAATGTTTGTAACTCCTTATAATGCTTATCGTTATAAGAATAATTTTATGTGAAAGTATTATCGGATAATTGCATGCCTTCTTGAAGGACTGATCCCCCCTGTCCTTTGGCATCCCCCCTTTTTAAGGGGGGAAACATATTGGCAGGCAGTATCTTACCCC
>JAUYCD010000121.1 GCA_030692375.1 Candidatus Latescibacter sp.
TCGGGGGCTGCATTTCAACGAATTAATATACTCCATGAAACAAATATACCAGGATTTTCTTTCCCCGGAAGTGGTCAGCCGCATCTCACGGCTCGATCTTATCGCCCGGCTGGTGGTTGAAGGTTTCATCACCGGCCTGCATAAAAGCCCCTATCACGGGTTTTCGGCGGAATTCGCCGAACACCGCCAGTACATGGAAGGCGATTCCCTCCGCTATCTTGACTGGAAGGTGTATGCCCGGAGCGACCGCATGTATGTAAAGCGGTTCGAGGAGGAAACCAACCTGAAATCCCATATCATCCTCGATATGAGCGGCTCCATGGCATTTCAGAACCGGGGCGCGGTGACCAAATTCCGCTATGCGAGCATCCTCGCCAGCGCCCTGGCATTTCTGATGATCAGGCAGCGTGACAGCGTGGGACTGGTCACTTTTTCCGACACCATGAAATCGTATGTCCCGCCGCGGTCGGTGCAGTCCCAGCTCAAGGAGATCATCAAAGCCCTCTCCGCTTCACAGCCGGAAGGGAAGACGGTGACCGGCGCTGTCCTTCATACCATGGCGGAGAGAATCTCGACCCGCGGCCTGGTCATTCTCATCAGCGATCTGGTGGTAAATCCCGATGAGCTCATCCACGGCCTCAAGCATTTCCGTCACAACGGCCACGAGGTGCTGGTTTTCCATATACTCGATCCCATGGAGCTTTCATTCGATTTTAACGGCGAGACCCGGTTTACCGACCTTGAAACAGGCGCCCGCATTACCACACAGCCCTGGCATATCCGTGAGAGCTATCTTTCCCTGATGCAGGAAAGGCTCTCCCGGCTGGTACGTGCCATGCATGAAATCCCGGTGGAATATGCCCGGTTCACCACCGACATCCCGTTCGACCGCGCCCTGACTGAGTATCTTTCCAAACGGAAGAGGCTCCACTGATGAATTTTCTGAATTCCATTATTCTTCTCGGGATGGGCGCCGCGCTTCTGCCGCTCCTCATTCACCTCTTCTCCCGCCGCCGTGCGGTGGATGTCTCCTTTCCTTCCATCGAATTCCTCGAACGCATGAAAACCGACCGTATGCGGCGGCTCAGGCTGAAACAGCTCCTCATGCTCCTCCTTCGCACCCTTATCATCATCATGGTTATCCTGGCTTTCGCCCGTCCGGCGATCCGGAGCATCTTCCAGAAGAACGCCCACACCTCGGCGGTGATCATCATCGACAGTTCAGCTAGCATGCTGTATGCCGAAAGCGGCGAGTCACTGTTCGCCTCAGCCATTCGGAAAACCGAGGAGATTCTCTCCCTGCTCCGTGATGAGGACACCGCTGCGGTCATCCTTTCCGGAGGAGCCCCGGCGACTCTGGGGACCGGTCTTACGAAAGACCGCAAGGAACTGGTGAAAGCCCTGTCCGGCGCCCGGAATTCCGGCGGGGTGAACCGCTCCTCCGCCTCGTTCCGCAAGGCATTCGACCTGCTCGCCGCTTCTACCGCCCCGAACCGTGAAATCTACTATCTGACAGACGGAGCGGTTAATGCCCTTCCCGACTCGATGGCTGAAGTAAAGAACGTCCGGCTTTATAACATACTTATCGGGCCGGCGCAGAGAAATGGCGCGGTAATCGAGGATATTACCCTGTCGGATTACCTTCTCTCGCCCGGGAAAAAGAACAGGGTGACTGCGGAGGGAAGCCTCGGTCCTGAAGATACCGGCGCCGGGATCGAATTCTTTGTGAACAGCGAGCGCAAGGGAAGAACGGAAGTGCAGAAATCCTCCGGCAGCCGGGTAAAAGCCGATTTTGAATACACTCCGGAAAATCCCGGCTGGTATTCCATATGGGCTACGGCTGCCGACGGTCGGTTTGAGCCGGGTGAAACCCGCCGCATGGTGGTCCATGTACCGCGGAAAACGAATATCCTTATCTGCGGAGGCGCAGCGGATGATCTCTTTTTCCCCGAGCGCGCTCTCTCGCCTGACCCGGAGAATCCGATGTTCGCCATACGTACGAGGATCGCCCCGGAGCTGACCGAATCGGATCTAACCGGGACCGATGTGGTGATTCTCACCGGGGTGAAGACTCTCCCGGTTCCCCTCTACCGAAGGCTTCTTACCGATGTGGTGGATCGCGGCGCCGGACTTCTGGTATTCCCTGCAATGGAAATGGACCCCGCGCTCTATACCGACGGCATATTCCGGGACCTGTTCCCCGCCCGTGTGGATAAGCGGATCACCCTCGATGGCAAGCAGGCGAATTATGCGGTCATGGAATGGTTTAACCTGGGTCACCCCATTCTTCAAGGTATATCGCCGGGCGGGAAATTCCAGCGCCCGGAGGTGAGATCGTACCTGCGGATTATCCCGGTGGGAGATATTTCGGTCATGGCGCGGTTTGGGGACGGTTCCATGGCTGCCGGAAGCGCGGCCTGCGGGAAAGGGAAAGTGATTGTCTTCGGTGTTGACGCCTCGCGGGGATCGAGCGACCTGCCTTTGACCGGCATCTTTCTGCCGCTCTTCATCCGCAGCGTACAGTATCTTTCCGGGTCTTTTGTTCTCGGCGGACATTACGAGACCGGCGACCCGCTTCATGAAACCCTGGGGGATGTATCCCCGTCCGGCGCAGTGACCCTGAAACCCGAAAACGGCCTTGCGCGCTCGGTGGAAACCGTCCGAAGCGGGAACGCGGTAACCGTGACCGGCGAATCCGCCGGGGATCCCGGCTTCTACGCCCTTTTCGCCGACGGGAGCGAAAAGGGGCGGTTCTGCGTCGATATTCCCCGCTCGGAGGTTCGTTTCGAGAGAGCCGACAGCGCCCGGATGTCGAAAGCGTACCGTAACCTGACCTGGAAAGCGCTGGATGAATCGGAGAATATCGCAAGGGCGGTCACTCAGGACCGTTATGGGAAAGAGCTGTTCGGGCTGTTCATCGTCATCGCGGTTGCGCTTCTTGGGGTAGAAATGGTGGTGGCAAGGAAGGTTTGAAGACAAAATCCCCTCTGGCTTTGCCATCTCCCCTTATTAAGGGGAGAATTCGCATCAAACCTTACTTTCTTTTGAATGCTCTTTTGCACCCCCTTAATAAGGGGGTCGCCGCTTATGCGGCGGGGGGATCTTTTCTTCAGCCAACTTTTCTATTATTTTACATACACTTTCGAAATCTTCCATTACATCCTCGTTCTTCAGGCGCAAAACCTTCAGTCCGTAAGCCGAGAGAATACCATCTCGTTCTGTATCATAAACTTTGCCTTCTTCCGAGTAATGCTGTTCTCCGTCTATCTCGATAACCAGCTTAAGCGCGGGGCAATAGAAATCAACGATGTAATTGTCGATGGGGTGTTGAGAAAGCACGCGATGCGGATACTTCCGAAGACATTCAAGCCACAGTTTCCGTTCAGCAGAGGTCATTCGTTTGCGGAGTTCTTTCGCACGCTGAATGAGATCAGGATTGTAAGGGAGAAAACGGCCTGTGAAAATCAGGCCGCGCTTTTTCAGGTCATCTGCTGAGAACAAAAGAAAATCCCCTCTGGCTTTGCCATCTTGGAGAAAGAAAATCCCCCTGTCCTTTGGACATCCCCCTTGTTAAGGGGGACTTGGACGGGCGTCTGTTTACCCCCTTAAAAAGGGGGTCGCTGCTTGGCGGCGGGGGGATTTTAAAAAGGGCAGGGGGGGAACCCCCCTGCACCCCCCCTTATCAAGTGACAAGTATCAAATATCAAGTGATCAATAGTTCTGGGGAGAGGCCCGACGCACAACCCGGAAGCCTATGTAGTAGACCCTGCTGAGCGGGTTGCCGTAGTTGCGATCGGCTGACCGGCAAAAGTCATCGTAGTAGCCCCAACTGCCGCCGCGATTCACACGGTAGGAGCCTGTTTGTGCACCTGATGGATTGTTCACACTGCCGCTTGCATAGGTCCCATACCAATCATGACACCACTCCCACACATTCCCACTCATGTCACATAAGCCATACGGATTCTTTGGGTAACTCCCCACCACTACCGGCTTTCTCGGTCCGTTGTCCCAATAATTCGCCTTTTCCTTGCTTAGCGTTCCATCATCCGTCCCATATTCATATTGTCGCCCGCCCCGGCAGGCATATTCCCATTCCGCTTCAGTCGGCAAATCAAGACCATAATACAAGGCAAACGCTTTCGATCCATACCACGTCACCCACACCACCGGCCAGTTCTCATGACCGGACACCACACTGAATGTGTCGTTGTTGTATGTGATCCAGCAACGGGCGTCCGGATATCCTGAGAAGGTATCAGAGAGATAAATATACTCCTGCCCGCTGTACGCTCCCTTCGCCCCCTTCACGCTCGTACTCGACGGTGTAATGTCTCCAGTCGCCTTAGCATCATTCAAAAATTTAGCATATTGCGCGTTCGTGATTTCATACACCCCCATTTCAAATCCCGTAACAATCACACTGTGCACAGGCGTGGCCACTCCCGTTTGCCCCATCTGAAACGTCCCGCTGGGTATGGAAACAAACGTGATGCCCTGGATGATCTGAGAGCCGCCTTCCGTAATGGTATCCCCGGTTCGGGTGAACTGCATGGTGTGTTCGCCGATGAAATTCAACTGCGTATCTACAGCCTTTACCTTGGCTGTATGCGTTCCTTCGCTGTAATTGGTTATCTTTATCGGTATACGCCACATGCCGCCGCCCATGTCGATCATGTTCATCGCATTGCTCGAATCAATAAAAAATTGCACTTCCTGAATATCGGGCGCGTTAAACGTTGTGGCATAGAACCAGTATTGCCCAGCTATGTTGGGATCCTTGTCAAAACGGAGAAGCTTGACGATCGCCTCATAGACGGTGAATTTCTGAGAGAAGTAATCGGTGTTCCCCTGGGGGTCCTGCACAAGGAGCCGGACGGACTTTTCGCCGACTGTTGTAAATGCGTAGGTTTTTGTACGGTTGCTCGATGACGGGGTAGTATCATAAACACCGTCGCCGTCAAAATCCCACTGGTAGAGAAGACTGGCGGAAGAAGTCTCCCGGTCGTTAGATGCAGAGGCGTCAAAGGTGAGATTGGCGCCCACAATCCGAGATTGGGGACTAATTGGGGATATTGTGAAGGCTGCTACAGGTTTCTGATTGGGGTGAACGGTGATTGATGTGGTTGATATAGTTGTCTTGAGTGCATCATCCGTAACAATAAACCGGATACGATAAATCTTGTCGGAAGTTGTGTCGTTGGTGAAGATATAGTTCGTATTTTTCGATTTGATCTCGATTGCCCCGTCGTCATTGATATCCCAGCCATACGCAGTTATGGTACCGTCAGGGTCGTATGAGCCGTCGCCAACTAGCAAAACCCCAAGGGGCGAGTAGCCTTCTGTTATTGCAATTTTGGTGTCTGCATTGTAAACTTTAAGATCGGCCACCGGCGGTTTGCTGGCATTGTTTCTTACATTTATCATACCGAAATATACCTGTATTTTGGGATCGGTAGCATTTCCCTCGAAAAGTACCTGAAAATTATGCGAGCCGGCCTTGGTAACCTTTGCGTCGAGGGGGATATCCAGCGTCCCCCCGGCGGGAAGAGCGGAAAGTGTGATTCCATCTTTTGGGGAGAGAGAAATGCCTTCTGTAATATCGTAGATATGAAGTTTTGTCGGCCCCGGCAGAGAGAGCGCACTGCCGTTTTCCACTGTCAGGTTGATTTTAAAGGATTCGTTGGTGCCGGGTATGTCCGGAGTAGTGATAAATTTTTGGATTTGCACAAATGCTTGAGTTCCTGTTTCTGCTTGAATGGTAATTGGCTTTTTTGTGGAAATATTTCCGTTTATACCAAGACCTAAAAAACGAGTGTGTATTGCATTTACTTCCAGAGTAACGGGTTTATTTATCGTTAACCGCCCCCTTTTATCCAAATGGCCATTATCGTTATCAAAAACATATTTATCATTATTTGTTATAAAAGTTAGGCCTTTATTGTTGGTTACTTCAATATCCATAAAGTTTGCTTTGAATTGCAATGTTGATCCAATTGGTATACAAATTGTGCCCTCCGTGACACCAAGACATTGTATTTTTTAAATCATCCGTCACCATGGTTTCCATAAGTGAAACACCATTTGGCATACATTCTTCCCATATTTTGTAAACTACTAATCCCAAAACTACAGCCACAAATATCACTGTGATAGTGACTGGTTCAAAAGTTGATTTAAAAGTCGCGGAAGGGAATTGGAGATGGAGTATACGTCCTGAATTTGTAAGATAAAGAATAACTGGTATGTCCTGATTTTTTTTGTCCCATGACTGAGTATTGTAAAGCATTACCGTGTGTATATCAGGATGTTCTTTCAGATACCAGACCACCTGTGAAATTGCCAGGGTATCCATAATACTTTCTTTTGGCAATGAGAACCCATTTGGCAAGTTAATAGCCGACCAGTTCACATTTGTGGTATCTGCGGAAACCATCGGTACGGTCACCTGAGAAGAAGATTCGTTTCCTATGAATTGCACGGTTGGAATTACTTTGCCTGTAAGCTGTTCCAAAAGAACAAAACTCCCCTGGCTCACTTTCTGCACAGTCGCCTGCACTCCGGATAGCGTTGAAGAAGAAAGCCCTTTTTCTGTCACCAGTTGCATAGTAACGCCGGTTGCCCCTGCCAGAACCGTGGTTGCTCCCGTGCTCCCAGTTTGCGTAATAGAAACATCCTGCTGGTTATCGGGAAGCCGTTCCACGGAAATATTTTTAGTCTGATTGCCGGAAAGGATGAGGTGTTCCTCACGGTATGCCCTTATTCCCAGGCCGGTCACTTCGATGGTATAGAGAGTTGAAGCGTATCTATGTACCTCCGCAGTTTTCGATGATCCTGAGAAGCCACCGGTTCCCGATGCAGAAACAGCTCCGTCCAGAAGAAGCATTTTCTTCATAGCGACATTGTTCCCTGCCAGGAGTCGATACAAATAAACACCAGCGGCGCAAGATTTTCCCGTATCGTCGCGGCCGTTCCATATCAGAATATGAACGCCGGGTGATTTGAATCCGCTGTCCAAAACGCGAACTTTTTGTCCGAGGATGTTATAGATTTCCAATTGGATGGTATTGCCCTTTTCGAGTGTATATCCAATATTCGTAGCGGGATTGAACGGATTAGGCCAGTTTTGAAGGAGTTGAAACGGGATGGGCTTTTGTTCGGAAACACCCGTTTCATCGAAGTTTATTTCAAATTTTCCACTTGAATTGGTTGAAGCGGTATATCTTTGAGAAAGGTCTGATTCGCTGGTAACCACAACCAGAGCATTGGTCACCGGTTTGGCCGATGTGTCGGTAACAACGCCCTGAATGGAAAGACCGGAAGCAAGATTACAAAAGAGGATAAATGCAATAGCCGTAAAAATTGAGAACCTGCCCCATCGTTTCATGGCAAAAGCTCCTCTAAAATTGTTTCTATGATATTGTCATTCTTCTCTTTCAAAATAAGGTTAAAAGTAAAAAAGCTTTTATATAAAATGAAATCCTTATTCCAAATATACGCGTGTTTATCAAAAAGAAAAGGAATTATTCATCTCAGTCCATAACTTCTTTAACCCCCTTCGATAAGGGGGTCGGCGCATTTTGCGCCGGGGGGATCTTGCTTAAAAAAGAAAACCAAAAGGTAACTTTTTTTGTTATATTATACAATCCCCTTTGGCTTTGCCATCTCCCCTTGTTAAGGGGAGAATTCGCTGCAAGCGCTTGTTGCTTCTTAAGTGCTCTTTTGCACCCCCTTCGATAAGGGGGTCGGCGCTATAGCGCCGGGGGGATCTTATCCTCGAGTTTATAAAACCTGATAAGCTCACATAAAACGAAAGCTCTTATCTCTCTATATCTTTCTCTTTACCCCGTAGGCTCATGAAACCCAAAGAAGTGCTATTCATCAAAGGCGCCCGCGAACACAATCTGAAAAATATCGATGTGGTAATCCCCCGTAACACTCTTACCGTCATCACCGGGCTATCCGGATCCGGCAAATCCTCTCTGGCGTTCGATACTATTTACGCCGAGGGGCAGCGCCGCTATGTGGAGAGTCTCTCCGCTTACGCCCGCCAGTTCCTGGGGCTGATGGAAAAGCCCGATGTGGAATACATCGAGGGGCTGTCTCCGGCCATTTCCATCGAGCAGCGAGTGGCATCACACAATCCCCGCTCCACTGTCGGCACGGTCACCGAAATATACGACTATCTCCGCCTCCTGTATGCACGGCTGGGAGTGCCGCACTGCCCTTCCTGCGGGAAAGAAATCAGCCAGCAGACTCCCCAGCAGATCGTGGATGACGTGCTTTCCCTGCCCGAGGGGGCAAAAATCCAGATTCTGTCGCCCCTGGTGCGGGGCCGCAAGGGGGAATACCGTGAAATCTTCCGGCGGTCCCAGGCGGACGGCTTCCTGCGGGTTCGGGTGGACGGCGCCATCCGCAGCCTTGAAGAGGACATCATCCTCGACAAGAAGGTGAAGCACACCATCGAGGTTGTGGTCGACCGGCTGGTGGTTTCGGACAAAATCCGGTCGCGGCTGACCGACTCGGTCGAAACCGCGCTCCGCCTTGGGGAGGGACTGGTCATCATCAACAACGCGGAGAACAGCGAAGACCGCCTCTACAGCGAACATTTCGCCTGCCATGAGTGCAATATCAGCCTTGAGGAGATCGAGCCGCGGCTGTTCAGTTTCAACAGTCCTTACGGCGCCTGCCCGGAATGTTCAGGGCTGGGCACCCGGCTGGAGATCGCCCCGGAGAAAGTGGTTCCCGACGCCTCCCTCTCCATCCTCGAAGGCGCCATCCGTCCCTGGGGAATTCCCCGCGGGCACTGGTATTACGCCCAGATATACAGCGTTGCCGACCATTACGGAGCGGATCTGAACAAACCGTTCGAAAAGCTCTCAAAAGAATTCCGCCATGTCACACTTTTCGGCTCGGGAAAGACTGCAATCGAGTTTAGATACACCAGCGGCACGGGGAAGTTCCAGGGACAGTACAAAGGGGCGTTCGAGGGAGTCATACCCAACCTTGAGCGCCGCCACCGTCAGACCGAATCCCAGCAGGTGCGTACCTGGATCGAGCGGTTCATGCGGGCCATGCCCTGCCATTCCTGCAGCGGAGCCAGGCTGAAACCGGAGGCCCTCGCAGTCACTTTCCGCGATATGAATATTCATGAAGCCACGCAGATGTCGGTCCAGGAAGCGCTGGCCCATTTCCGGTCGCTCGAGCTCAAGGATAACGAGGAGATCATAGCCCGTCAGATACTCAAGGAAATCCGCCAGCGCCTCGTATTCATGAATAATGTGGGGCTGGAATACCTGACTCTTGACCGTGTAACCGGCACACTTTCCGGCGGAGAAGCCCAGCGTATACGGCTTGCTACCCAGATCGGCAGCCAGCTCGTCGGGGTTCTCTACATCCTGGATGAGCCTTCCATCGGACTGCACCAGCGCGACAACAACCGCCTCCTCGATACCCTCCTCTCTCTCCGCGACCTGGGAAACACCGTCCTCGTGGTCGAGCATGACCGTGAGACCATGCTCCACGCCGACCACATCGTCGACCTGGGGCCGGGCGCAGGCGTCCACGGCGGCGAGGTGGTTGCGCAGGGAACCCCTAAAGAGGTGGCCGAGTCCTCTTCGCTGACCGGACTCTTCCTCTCGGGCCGCAAGAAAATAGAGGTTCCCCCAAAGCGCCGCAAAGGGAACGGAAAATGCCTCAGCATTCTGGGAGCTTCC
>JAUYCD010000122.1 GCA_030692375.1 Candidatus Latescibacter sp.
AACTCATTTGTATTGTGTTTGTTCGTCGTTATTTGTCTAACTACAATATAATACAATATATTAGTTGATGCACTGCCTTTTTTTATGAATAATCCGGGCTAATAAGTTCTCTTGTTATAGCCCCAGGATTTCTATTGTCAACCTCACGTACTATTTCAATAGTGTTTCCAAATACTTTCTTTAGAGCCGGAATAATAATCCCTTGGTATATAAAATCTGATTCCTCCTTGCCACCTTTATATTCACCATGATTGCCTGATGGCATCATTACAAAACACATTTTTGTTTTATTTTCCATTTCCTTCAACCTCCTTATTAAATTTTGGCTATCTCATTCATATCCAAACTATTTTGGATATACTTCAGAAGCCTAACGACACGGTTCAGCGGCGGCGGTACGCCGTCCGCTGCAGCCGATTGTTAGCCAGAATATCATCGTTAGTATGACGGGACATTGCCGATCCAGACACTTCCGCAAGCATCACAGGATGAGCAGAAGTACTGTTGGTTGTTCTCGCCTGTCCCGCTGCATCGGGAACAGACCACTCTCGGAAAACACTTCACGATAGCGCCGACACCTTTGCAGACCTGGCAGAAGTATTCTTGGTTATTCTCTCCGTTACCACGACAACGTCCGCACTTGAGAACTCCCACGTCCCTATCAGCCCAATCCGCTGGTACTCTGAGCAATGCCTTGCCAGTTCCCTTGCACACGCTGCATGTATACTCCTGGTCGTTCTCTCCTGTACCGTTGCATCTTCCGCACCTGACCAAGAACGCGTCCGGAGAGCGCTCGATAATAACGGCAGTGTAGATTGCTATTTGCATTCAGTTCCTCCGGCTAACTACTGTTTATATGGTTTCCAGATAACACTCACTGCGGCGCGGCCAGTCAGCATAACACACCGGAACAAGGTGAGCGCAGAGACTCAGGGAGACCGAGTTAAGCGAATTGTTCGGCATTTACTTACAGTCTGTTTTTCCAGTATTCTGGGTTTCGATGAAAGTGCATAACGGCAACAATGAATATGCCATAACCCAACCCGATTTCTACTTCCTCGAAATAATCAATGGCTTCAACAAATTCTTTTTCTGCTTCAGGATGAAATGAATAGTTCATTTCGAGAACCTGTTCCATATTTTCTGAAATACTTCTTCGCCCGGAACGGGTTGGACTTCCCCGGAACGCAACTGCTCCAAGCGCCTTTTTGCTACTGCAGCCCATTTCTTATCTATCTCGGATTCCGGCGGATTCAAACTCTTCAACAATGAATCAGCAACCATCGCCCGTTCTTCAACAGATAACGAAATTACCTCAGCTATCAGTTCTTTGGTTTTCATGAAATTTTTACCCTCCGGTAAATACTTTTGATGCATACTGTTGTTTATCAGGTTTCCTTATAAATTTCAAGAGAATTATAGAAAATTGTGAATCTAAAAACAACTGTTTTCTATATTTCAGGGGTTCAATATGTTGAATCCTGCTTTGAATCAGGTGAATCATGTTACAGGGCTTTTCTTGACTTGACAATTGAAACCGGTGAGGCTTATTTATCTTCATTCATATTAACTTCCCTCAAATAATAAAAGGGTATAGACTTGTGAAAAAGATCGTTCTTTATTCCATCGCTTTTCTGCTTTTTGTAGCGCTCAGTTCTTTTGGGGCCGAACCGGCTGACTACCAGCAGTGTTTCGCCATTGTGGCGGGAAGGCTGGCCACCGCCGATGGCAGCGTGCTTTTCGGACACAACGAGGATAACAGTTTTAAAAATGTCGCCGGGATGCGGAAAGTCAAGCGCATGGAACATCCGGAGGGAGAATTGGTGACCCTCCAGGGCGGCGGACGAATCCCCCAGGTAAAAACCACCTGGGCTTTCTGGTGGATGCAGCTTCCGGAACAGAAATTCAGCGACTGTTTCTTCAACGAACACGGAGTCGCGCTGGTCACCGACAACTGCCCCTCCCGTGAGGACAAGCCGGATATCACCGAAGGCGGCATCGGAGGCCCGATTCTCCGTCAGATCGTGGCCGAGCGCGCCCGAACCGCCCGTGAGGGGGTGCACCTTGTCGGTTCGCTGATCGAGAAGTTCGGGTATATCGCCAGCGGAAGAACGCTTATCATCTGCGATCCCCGCGAAGGATGGCTGGTGGCGATGGTAAACGGCAAGCACTGGGTAGCCGAGCGGGTCCCGGACGACCGGGTTGCCGTTATCGCCAACACCTATACCATCCGCGAGGTGAATCTGAAGGATACCCGCAATTTCCTCGGCTCGGCCGATCTGATCGAGTATGCCGTCAAACGGGGCTGGTACGATCCCGCAAAAGGGCCGTTCAGCTTCGAGGAAGTCTACGCCGACCCCAAAACCAGGGTTGCCGCAGGCAACACCCACCGTCAGTGGAGCGCCACGAGACGCCTTGCCGCCGGGACAGTACCCCTGCCTGAGGAAGCCAGGCTCCCCTTTTCAGTGAAACCGAAAGCTCCGCTTACCGTTCGCGATATCACCGAAGCGCTCCGCGACCATTACGAGAACACCCCATACGAAACGGCGGCCAATTATCAGGAACGCCCGCCGCATAAACGTCACACCGCCACTATCTGCAGCCCCGGAACCAACCATTCCAGCGTTTTCCAGCTCCGTCCGGCGATGCCCTGGGGGGCCGGTTCGATATGGTGGATCGCTCTTCATCAGCCGTGTTCAGCTCCCTACATCCCGATTTATCTCGACGAGGACATGGTTCCGGCGGGTCTTGCTTTCGGCCAGGCAAGCGCGGCGGGCGACTCGACCGGGAAAGAGATTCCCTCTTCCGCGCCAGCTTACCAGGTATTCGGCAGGCTGGCGGTCTGGGTGGACGGCGACTATGCTTCAAGAATCCCTGCACTCCGGAAACAATGGAATCTGCTGGAAGAAACAAATTATAGTGTTCAGAAACAGTTCGAAGGGATAGTCCTCAAAGAAATGAAAACGCACCCGGACATCGCAAAAGAGTTGTTGGGGCGTTACACCCAGGGCATCCTTGCGCGGGCGGTGCAGCAGGCGGAGAAAGTAGAAAAGTGACAAAGCTGCAAAGTGACAAAGGAAAAAGAGAAGGCACAAAAGAAAGTCTGAACCTTGATTCGCTTGATTAAGGGATTAACTTGATTAAATGCCGATACCTGGATTCTTCTCTTCCGTTTTTACAAGCAGCTCCGGCCATAGGGGTTTATATTGACGGCCGTATTCGGTCCAGCAGGCCAGATTCATGGCGCGTGTCGGGCAGAGGTTGACACAGCTCATGCAGAGGCAGCAGGCGCCCCGCGCTTTCGGATACCCTTTTTTCATGGAGAGCCGCTCCGTTGGACAATACCGCACACAGAGACCGCACTGATTGCACCGCTTCTTCCGGGCATAATTCCAGTACAGAACGCTGTCGAGCAGCTTGTTGTCGAGCAAAAAGCCGAAGAGGAAGAGCGGGAAGGGAAGCAGAACAAATGGCAGCCCGGCAAATCCGCCACGGGCGAATTCCTCTCCTGACTCCACTACCCGGTCGATATCTTTTCTTAAAGGAAGAAATCGGTCCAGGAAAGTACAAACTCGGCCCGGCAGGAGGCGGAAAGTAGGGATGTTCATGGGATAGGTGGCCCAATTCCTGCCCATCACCCGGTATCCTTTCAGAGTGAGCAGCGCCCAGGCAGCCATCCCGGCATTCTCGGGGCCTCCGGCTGCCGTATACAGGACAAAGGCGGGTTTGCCGTTTCCTTTCGGCAGTCTCTTCAAAAGGTAGCCGCAGAACGTCCAGGGCGGTTTCCAGCCATAAACAGGGAAGGCGATCACGAGGGCATCACCGTTCAGGACAGCATCGAAAGTTTTATAGTAATGAAAACGGTGGATTACCACTTCCGCGCCGCCTTTCTTCGCGCCGCCGGCGAATTGAAAAGCGTAATGAGCCGTATTGCTTGAATAGGAGCAGAGGATGAGGTCGATGTTGCGTGGTTTTGGAGGAACTGCCCGGAGCGTGCTGAAACCGTAAATGGACATTCCTGTTACTGTAGCAAAGAAAAGAAAATATTCTGAAAAACCGCTTCCCCGTAAATCGAAACCGTTTGCCGCTGCGAACCAGAGAGCCGCAAGAGTCAGCGCCAGAATCACTGCTGATTTCGACCGTACTAGGTAGCTCGCAGTCATGAGCAAAAAAGCGGATAGAGAAAATAAGAGAAATATCTCGCTTTCTGATCCCCGGCCGTCAATTATCCAGAATATAATGAGAAAAATGGAAATATCCATGAACATGGATACCGAGCGGTAAAGAAACGCCATAGAAACCGCACCGGCCGCCCAGAACAGCAAAAAAGGAGAAAATTGAAAGTATTTTACTGAAACCAGTATCCCTGCTGCAAAAAGGACATATATCAGAAAAACGAGCCAGAGTTGATATTTCTGCAAGCCCATTACCCTCACCCCCTTCCCCTCTCTCAAAAAGGCGAGAGGAATATGTTGCATCCCTCCGGAATAAAGTAAATTTTTCCCAATATACAATTACTTTTAGCTCGGATTATTCATAAAAAAAAGGATTTTTTTCTATAAGCCTCAAAACTACAGCCCCCTAAATCCCCTAATGGGGGACTTTTAAAAACTGAAAGACAAAGCGTAACAGTTTTTTACTAATTATGTTTCACTTACATGTTATTACATGTACCATGTTAAGTCCCCCTTTGGGGGATTTAGGGGGCTGCCTTCCTATAATAATCAATTTAATCCCATAATCATGAGAATCAAGGTTTAGACAATATTTTTACTCATTTCGGAGTCACCAGCGTCGGTTTCCCCTTGAGATACCCCAGCGAGGCCAGGAATTGGTCTGCCATGCGGATGGCGTTGACCACCTGCTCGTCCGGCGTGGTATAATTCACAATCACAAAGGCGTGCTGTGTCTTGGGGAGCATCACCAGCTCGCAGCGGTTGCCAGCCTTCCGCATGGCCTCGGCGAAGCGCTGTCCCTGGCTCGGCGCCACATTTGTGTCGTCCAGGCCGTGCATGAGCAAAGTCGGCGGCTGTCCGGGCCTGATGTAAAAGAGCGGTGAAACCTTCCTTCCGATTTCCTCGCGGGTCAGGCCGGGAAATCCTTTCAAAGGGCGGCCTTCCGGAACGATACGGAGGAGATTGTCGCTGTTTAAATCCACCACGGGATTGTAGAGGAGCAGTGCGTTGCCCATGGCGCTGGTGCTCCGGTCCTCTCCGGGGGCTTCGAACTCTCCGCCGTCCATCACACCGAGACACGCCGCCAGATGGCCGCCTGCAGAGTCGCCCAGGATAGCGATACGCTTGGGGTCCACTCCGAGACGGTCAGCATTCTTCCGGATATAGCGTACAGCCGATTTGCAGTCCTCGATGCAGTCGCCCGGAGTCACCCCCTCACGGCTGGTCAGGCGATAGGAGATGCTAAACGCCGCCATGCCCCGCGAGGCGAAATAGCGGCTGTGCGGGAAGAAGAGCTGCGGGCTGCCGCCCGCCCACCCGCCGCCGTGGATGCAGACGATGGCCGGAGTGCGGCTTCCCGCCTTGTGGTGCGCCGGGGTGAATATATACAGCTTGAGCTGTACGCCGTCCGCCTCCTTGTACACTTCCTCCTTCGGCTCCGCGATAAGATTCAGGGGCACTTCCGCGCGGAAGGCCGGGGTGACGAGTAAAAACAGGAAAAATATGAGAAGTATGATGCGCATGGCGACTCCTTTATTTTACAGCAGCCCCATAGTTTTCAGGATGCCCCGCAGCTCGTTGCGCCTGGCTTCGGAGAGCGGCCCGACCGGGCGGCGGCAGGGCCCGGCGGGAAGCCCCTGCAGTGTCATGGCTTCCTTCACCACAACCGGGAATGTGCCCGCGGAGAAGAACTCCCGCAGGGGAACCAGTCTCTCCTGGAATTCACTGGAAGCTTTCAGATTCCCGGCAGTGAATTCTCGATAAATCCCTACCACGATGTCAATCGCGGCGTTGGAAGTGGCGGCGACTGCGCCGTCGAGGCCGGTCAAAAGCCCGGCATAGATAAGCTGGTCGCGGCCGATGAACACTTCGAACTTTTCCCCGCAGAGCCGCTTGTACCCAAGAGTCATTCCCATATCCCCGCTAGAATCCTTGATGCCCTTCATATTTTCCGAAAGCAGGCAAAGACGGGCCACTGTTTCCGGCAGTATATTCAGATGAGTCCGCCAGGGGTTGTTGTAGATGTACAGGGGAATATCCACCGCTTCAAGGATGGCTTTGTAATGCTGGTAAAGCTCCTCCTGGCTGGGGCTGATGTAGTAAGGAGTGCTGACCACTGCGGCATCGGCGCCCGCCTTTTTAGCTGCCAGGGTCATTTCTATGGCGCCGCGTGTGGTGATCGAGCCGGTTCCCTGGAGCACCGGAACCCGCCCGGCGACTGTTTCAAGGCAAATATCAAGCAAGCGGTGCTTTTCGCTTGCGGTCAGGCTGTATCCTTCCCCTTGCCCGCCGCAGGCGAAAATCCCGTGAACGCCGTGAGCTATCAGGTATTCGATAACCTTCCTATACCCTTTCTCGTCGATATTTTCCGCGGCATCAAATACCGTGACCACCGGGGTAACAATGCCTTTCAGATTCATAACCGGTTCTCCTGTATATTATGAAAACAATGTAAAATATCTCTCGTAAAGTTCGCAAAAAAGAATAAAAGAGAAAAAAAATTTGACAGGATTAACAAGATTTACAAGATTTTGGAAAATACAAAGAGTATAATCCTGTTAATCAGATAATGTCTGGTGCTGAAGTTTTTTTTACCCCCTTAAAAAGGGGGTCGCCGCTCAAGCGGCGGGGGGATCTTTATTCGCCGGGAAGAAGAAATCCCCCCTGCCTTTGGCATCCCCCCTTGTTAAGGGGGGAATAT
>JAUYCD010000123.1 GCA_030692375.1 Candidatus Latescibacter sp.
CGAAAATACCCCTGTATAAGGGTCAATCAAACTCGTTTGTCGTGGATCTACAATATGTTGCATGGCGGCTTTATCTCCTTTCATAACAATACCTTAAATATAATAAATCTAAACCGCCATGTCAAGCTAAATATTCATTTAATTTATTTATTTATAACAACTTATGTCAAAATTATCCTTTTGTAGCCCTCGTCTATTAAGGGGGGGATGTCACCGAAGGTGACAGAGGGATCATCTTTGGATACTTCGCAGCTCGTTGCGGGGTAATTCATTCGATCGTGCCTACATCGACTATAAATGCATGAACCCGTATCGTCGGAGACTCCTTGATACCGTCTTTCTCATCAAAATCCTTACCATTCCATTCGATAGATTCAAGACAATTACTCAAACGCCCATTGGTTGAGGGGAAGGTATTTTTTATTCGTGTCAGATGCGCGATCAATGAAGGTTCGAAAAGTTATTAATCCTGATTCGAGAGCTTTTAGGGTATTTTCCAAAACATCGGTACCTCATAATGCTTCCCCGTGCCCGATACCGAAATAGCGGAATCCGCATCCCTTCATTTCTCCCGGTTCATAGAGATTGCGGCCGTCGAAAACCACCTTTCCGCGCATCAGATTGCGCACCTGATTCCAATCCGGGGAGCGGTACTCCTTCCATTCTGTCATGACGATCAGGGCATCGGCGTCAGCCAGCGCTTCGTAATTGTCTGAATGGAATGCAAGGGATTCATCACCGAGAACCTTGCGGGCATTGTCGAGAGCCTTGGGATCATGGAGAGCCAGAAGCGCCCCGCAGTCACGGAGGATACGCACGGTCTCGATCGCCGGCGCCTCACGGACATCATCTGTTTCCGGTTTGAACGCAAGCCCCCACACGGCAATTCTTTTCCCGTGGACATCACCCTGGAAGAAGCGGAGTACTTTTTCGGAAATGACCTGCTTCTGGCGGCGGTTGACCTCGTTTACCGCCTGGGGAATTTTCAGATCGATGCGGTTTTCTTTGCCGGTATGGATGAGGGAAGAAATGTCTTTCGGGAAACAGGATCCGCCATACCCGGCCCCGGTGTAAAGGAAGTATTTGCCGATTCTTTTGTCCCGGGCTATGCCCTGGCGTACCGATTCTATATCGGCGCCGACTTTTTCCGCAAGCAGGGCGATTTCGTTCATGAGAGAGATACGGGTGGCGAGCATCACATTTGAGGCATACTTGGTCAGCTCCGATGAGGGGATGGACATAAAAATCACCCTGTCCTCGTTACGGAGAAACGGCGCGTACAGGCGGTGCATGGTCTCACGGGCACGCTCGCTTTCCGCCCCGACCACCACACGGTCCGGTCCCATGAAATCGGATACTGCATTCCCCTCTTTGAGAAATTCCGGGTTATGCACCATATCAATCTCCACCGCCGCCCCTCTTTCGGAGATACGGCGGCGGATGATTTCCCCTGCCTTCGCAGTCGTACCAACAGGCACGGTGGATTTAGTGGCCACCACTGCATAGCGCTCCACATGCCGACCGATACTGTTCGCCGCTTCCAGAACCTTGCTGATATCCGCTCCACCTCCCTCGGTTGGCGGTGTTCCGACACAAATGAAGATCACCTCCGCTGAGCGTGCCGCTCCCGGAAAATCAGTGGTGAAATAAAGACGTTTTGCAGCAGCGTTCTGTTCAATCAAACGATCCAGGCCCGGCTCGTAGAGGGGAATAATGCCTTCTTTCAGCCCTCGAATTCTTTCTTCATCGGCGTCGAGGCAGATTACCGTATTCCCCATCTCTGCAAAACACGCTCCCGAGACCAGGCCGACATATCCGGCGCCGATAATGGTAATTTTCATGAATCAGTCTCCCCGGACTGTGAAACCATTACAAAAAAGGCGGCATGCGTCATACCGCCTTCTTTCCTTATATGTGTAAATATAGTATTATTCATGAGTAATGGCATCGGTGGGACAGTCTTCTTCCGCCTCGCTGGCGCAGTCTTCACGGTCGGCTGGGACAATTGGCACGATCACTTCTGCGACATCAGCCCCCATCTCAAAAATATCGGGACAGGTATCCGAACAGAGACCACAGGAAATACAGAGATTTGCATCGATAAAAACTTTCATATATTCCTCCGGAAAAAAAATGAATACTTAGGGCAGCTTTTTATAATCATACAACGTGAAAAAAGAAAAATCAACCTGAATATTGAGGAGCTTTTAAAAAATTATTTGCCAGTTTTTATCGGGATTACTTTCAGGAAATTTCTCCCCAGAAATTTGCCGGAAGAATCGAAATCGAAGGCATAGAGGACAAGGCCGAGACGTTCACAGGCATGGCAGCCATACGGGTAGCTGACATAAGCGACATCCACCTCTCCTGTATATGGAACGTTTTAAGAAAATCTTTACCGGGATGAAAAACGGCTTCAGGGCCGATCAGGGGAGTGGACTGCGCATAGGTGTTATCCGGCGCTGCAATGGTTAAACCGGCTCCAAGAATAGAGGCTACCAGCAATAAACTATTCATGGCAGCCCTTTATTGTATGTACTTATGGATTTCATCAAATGTTTTAAGAAAGGGCTGCGCCAGGCTTTCGCTGAACTGTTTGAGCCAGGAGTGAATATAGGGTATATCCATTTCCGGGTTCTTTGCCAGAATTATTTTTACATCTTCCAAGTCGCGAGGGCGTCCGGTAATTACTTTTTGAATGATGATGTCTTCCACCGAAGCGAACATTACCTTGGTGTCTCCGATCAGTACTCTTTTCACTCTCCGGATGGCTTGGTGTTCGTACGCTGAAAAGGAGAAAATCAAATCTATCCGGATGCCTGTTTGTGGATCCTGACAAGGGAGAACGAGGGTTTTGGTTACAAATGTATGAGGATCTTCCACCAATACCTTCCAATCCAAATCCCTCACTAAATTCATGATATCAGGCAGCCTGTCCGGGCCGACATCCAAAGTGACATCAATATCTTTAGTCGCTCTCGGTTCGCCATAGAGAAGAACAGCCTGCCCTCCGATGAGCATATAAGAGATGCCCTTTTCTTCCAGCATCCTGGCCATATTTTCAATGAGGTCCTGGAACATTTAGAGCCTTTGCAAGGAAAATTTTGGTCTCGATCCCTTCCAGCGGGTCTTTCAACGGCACAACGCCCAAAGCCCGCGCTTCTTCCCAGAGAGCCTCGAATATTACGAGATTCTGTAAATAGCTGGAAGGTTCCTTGCGGATATATTCCAGTTCCCAGCGTTCCAGAAATTCTCTATCTCTTACCATAGCATCCTTTGCCTCTTTTTTTACTTTGTCACTCTGTCACTTTGTCACTCTGTCACTCTGTCACTTTCCCGCTTTCTTTATTACTTCTTCCAGCGAAACCGGAGCACCACCCAATTTTTTCGACTCATCGGCGGCGGCCATGAACGCGTAGATTTCGATGGTTTCTTCCGGCGGAACAGGGATTTTGCCGGTTTTGAAGAATGCGATGATCACATCGGTCAGCGGTCCTGAACCGACATATCCGCCGCTGGGACCGATACCTTTGGAGCCGAAAACGTAGGCGCCGTAATCCTGCCTGCCGCTGCGGATTCCCCGGAAAGTCCCGATACGGCCGTCCTTCCAGACGCCGACAGCATACTCGGTGTCTTTGGTCTGCGCACGCTGCACGGTTGCACAGCCGGTTCCCATGATGGTAAACAGGGTCTCGACCCCGTGGATGCCGTACCAGAAGAGGTCGGGATGGTGCGGCTCCAGCGAACAGGGGCTGAAAGCATCGCACCCAATAACCTCGCCGATGCTCGGGTTATTGCGCATCCCGGCGATGCCCGGACAATACCGGAGTGACGAGCTGGACCAGCATGGAACACCATTTTCCTTCGCCAGGCGGAAGATTTCGATGACCTCGGAAAGACTTCCGGCCATGGGCTTGTCGATGTAGACCGGTTTTTTCGCAGCGAACACCTGCTTTACCTGCTCAAGGTGCTTGCGGCCGTCCACACTTTCCAGGAGAACACCGTCCACCCTACGAAGCAGTTCAGGAATGGAAGCGACGATCTCTATGCCGAGAGAATCCCGAAGCTCCCGGGTATATCCTTCTATACGGTCAGCGGAAGTAGGGATATCCGGCGAACCGCCTTTGAACGCGACTGTTACCCGGCAGTAGTAGTTGTTTTTAGGATCGTTTATCTCCCGTGTGAACATAACAACGTGCGAAGTGTCGAGGCCGATGATGCCGATACGGAAGACTTTTTCCTGTGCGGTGGCGCCTCCGGGCAGGGACAAAAAGATACCAAGCATTAACAAATGCCGGAAAAAACGCGGAATCGTGTCCATGTAAAGACCTCTCCTTTTAAAAAAAAGAATACTATATCCCCCCGCCGCATGTGCGGCGACCCCCTTGTTAAGGGGGTAAATTTGCGCCCAGCACCAGTCGCTGAAAACAGGGGGGATTTCTGTTTAGTTGCAAAATTCTCTTTTATCTTCGATGAATATGCATATATTGTTCTCTATCTTCAAGTACTATTACCTGTATCGATTCCATATTCCGAAAGAAAGCTTGAAATAATGACATAAAATAAATTAATTCGCTTATCGATTTGAAACAGCACTCTTGACATTTGATGCAAAAATATATATGTTTACACCAGTACAACAGATGAATCTTTGAACTGGAGGTAAGCATGAGTAATTATAATGAAATCAGTTTTTTCGAGTTTCAAGAA